>CAZXIY010000022.1:0-19506 GCA_964640935.1 uncultured Methanomassiliicoccales archaeon | reverse complement strand
ACTCCACCCCTCAACAAAATGTGATTATATACACTTTAGCCCGAGTCGGCTTTGGGGAAATCATAGGTAAGGTCAGATGACAATGTCATCTACGGCCCTCTATGGCCGAAAGTAACCTTTGGACAGACAAAGAGATTATGTGATATCTTTATTAGATCTTCACTTAACTGGCTCATTTGACAGCAGTCGGTTTCGTTATTGCCGTGAAATTGAATATCGCATCCGCATATTGACGATACGGGCCTGCGAAGATGATGTGTCAGTCCCTGTTCCTGGATATCATGTACGACGATAACAGCAGGAATACAATGGCAGTGCCGATGAGGAACAGCAAAGATGCCCATACAGATAGATCTGTGCCTCCGATGTTGAAGAAATATCCCATATCTACATTGAACTGATGTACGATGTCGGCAGAGGCTCCCTCAAAATAAAGCCCTTCTGGTACATCCATGAAAATCTGTCTCATGATCATGGCCTCGTGGGATACAGGTATGATCATCACGATGTTCCTCACGACATCCGGCAGATTCCCCATCGGGATGTAAGTACCGGCGACGAATCCGACAAGGGTACCGACGATAACACATGCCGTGGAGTACGAGTTTGTGGTCTTCAGCAATGTTGCGACAAAGAACATTATGGAACAGCTCGATGCCGTGCCGATGATCATCACACCGATGACCTCCAGCAGAGCCACCGCCGACAGCAAAGACCCCCCTGATGCAACGATGAACACCTCGGCGAATATCAACACGAAGAAGCACAGCATCATCGTTATCAGGAACGACGAAATGATGTATCCGGCGGCCACTTGAATCGGCTTTACAGGCGATGCTGCGACTATCTTGCTTGCGCCCGAGGTCTTATCACTCACCAGTATTCCCAACGACCCAAGTGCTGCCGTAACAGATGTGACGGCCAGCATTCCTGCCATGATCCAACTGTCCATCAGGAATGGACCGTATTCTCCGGGAACGCTCTGGATCATCAGATCCTTTAGGAACATTATGTAGAGCAACAGAACTATGATCGCCCCCAGCATGGAGAAGAAGACATTCATTTTGTCCCTGAAAAAGATCAGACAGTGCCTTTTGACCAATGCGGGTATCACTGACATGGATCTTCACCCCCACCGACGATGCTGATGAACGCATCGTCCATGCTTCCCATGACGACCTCGAATCCGATAAGCATATCCGAGTACCTGTCGATGATCGGAACGGACGACAGCGTTGACGGAACATTAACGATGACCGCGTCGCCTTCTCTGCGGCACTCCAGACCGTCGTCGGCCAATCTGCGGAGCATATCCTCCATAGAACGCGGGAACATACGGACCTTATCGTTGCTGTATTCCCTGCGTAGCATATCCGGTGTCCCTTTGGCCGCTATACGGCCGTTGTTGATTATGACAATGAAGTCGGCATTCGCCGCCTCTTCCATGTAATGAGTGGAGAAGAATAATGTGAGTCCTTTATCACAGAGTCTTTTGGTAAGTTTCCATATGAGTTTTCTGCTTTGGGGATCTAGCCCCGTGGATGGCTCATCTAAGAAGAGTACCTTGGGATCGTGGACCAGCGCACGGGCGATATCGACCCTTCTGCGCTGTCCGCCGGAGAGTTTTCCATATCTCCTGTCGATGATATCCGTCAGTTCCATCTCGGCCGACAGAGAATTAGTGATCTCTTTCGCCTTTCCTTTATCAGCACCGTACAATGCTGCGGCCAATTCTATGTTCTCGCGGACCGTCAGGTCCTTGTCTAGCAGGCTCTCCTGGAAGACGACGCCGATACTGCCCTTCACTTCATTGTCGTTGATGTCATGACCGTCTATCGTTATTGAGCCGGAGTCGGATTTCAAAAGGGTGCACATCATTGATATTGTTGTGGATTTACCAGCACCATTCGGCCCAAGGAAAGCAAAACGCTGTCCCTTCTCGACGCTGAATGATATCCCATCGACCGCTTTCACTTCACCGTAGGACTTGTATAGGTCCGATACGACGATCATCTTCTCCGCTGACATCTCCATCTCCCACATATGACACAAGATCATCGATTATTGTTTGTCTGACTATCTCGGTGTCAGTATAAAATCAAAGTACACAGTTACCGTTCTTAACGACGGGGTCCTGTCTGAAAAAGACGATGCCCTGACGCAAATTCTTTACAGGGATCCTATCCCGATCCTCTTTCCATCTGTCTTTGTCAACATAGGTGATTTACATATTTGACATCGGACAGGGGACGTTTCGTCATAATATATCGTGCTCGCAATAGCATAACAGTGATGGCAACATGAACACAATAGGAATCATACTTGCGCTCGCAGGCCTCATTGCGGTGATCGCGGGGGTCGCACAGTACGTACAGACTCTAAGATGTCCATGATGACGGGCAGATGCAAGGCAAAGGTGGAGCACGTATTCCACAGGATGGTAGGCACCAAGGTGCGCAAGCCGGTCTGTGAACTCGAGATAACCTATACGGTCAAAGGTAAAGAATACAGACGCATCGTCAGCGCGTCCCCGGATGAACTGAAATATGTCGGTGTAGGGTCTGAAGTCGAGATATTGTATAATCCGTCGAAACCCGAGAAGTGTGACCGAAAAGATCTGGTAGCAAAGAACAATGGACCCAAAATCATGCTTGTCGGTGCTGTCCTGTCGATTATCGGGCTTATCCTCATGATACTGTGATGAATAATGCAAAATCATGGTTCGGCCAGAAAAGACCGGTCGACCGCTTCCCCCAAACCGATATCTTCCTTTATTGATAGACTGGAAATACCCCGATATCGACTTCATATCGACTGCCGACGATCGATCGTTGGGCATTGCCCGCAATGATCCCGTATCCTCCGCGTTCACACGCGGCCGTTCAGTATGTCATCGACCGCTTCTGGGAATGTATATTCCGGCGTCACTTTTACCGTCCTGCAGCCGATGGCCTCGCCGAACTGCATATCCTTGTCCGAATCGCCGATCATATACGATCCCCGTGTATCGATGTGATATCTATCGATTGCCTGTATCCCCATGCCTATCTTCGGCTTGCGGCATTCGCAGCCGGCATCCGGATGATGGGGGCAGAAGAATATGTCGTCGATGCGACCTCCGCCTGCGGCGATATCCGCCTTCATCTTATCGTGTATCCTGTCGAGTCCGGCCTCGTCTATCATCCCGCGGCCTATCACGGATTGGTTCGTTATCACTATCGCGAGATAGCCTGCATCGTTCAGTCTCGCTATCGCTTCGGGAACGCCCGGGAAAACATCGATGTCGTCGGGGTCGACGCAGTGCACCGCGTCCCTGACTATCGTATCGTCCCTGTCCATGAAAACGGCCTTCCTGCCGTACATATTGCGTTCGACGATGCCGCAGATTATGTGGGCGGACACCATGTACGCCTCCTGGATCCTCGGCGTCTCCTTTGAACGGATGACGAGAGCGTGATCGACGATGTTCTTCATCTCTCCGCCCTCGCCTGTGAATGATATCGTCACGGCCCCGATCTTTTTGGCAGCCTCCAATGCGAGCAGAACGTTCTTTGACCGCCCGGATGTGGATATCCCGACAACGGCATCGCCTCTGCGGCACACGGCCTCAATTTGCCTTTTGAAAACGAGATCGTAAGAATAGTCGTTGCCGATGGCCGTCACCGGTGCTATATTGGAAAGCGATATGCCTGCCATGGCCGGACGGTCGAACATGTATCTGCCCGATAACTCGGCAGCTATATGCTGCGCGTCGGCCGAGGAACCGCCGTTACCCATGAAGATCGCACGGCCGCCGTCCTTGACGGCCTTCGTGATCGCATCCGCGATCGCACCTATCTCAGCAGGGTCTGTTCTCGCTATGATTTCCGAGCTTGCAGATAATTCCGTCAAGAGTCGATCTTCCAACATTCATTCCCTCGGATTTGACGCCGTGGCTGTCGAAGATGAAATTCGAGATCTCTGCCCCCTGGGCTCTGAGCTTCTCGGCGACATCCATCTTCTTGCCGCGCTCGCAAATGAAGTACATGAAACCGCCGCCTCCGGCCCCGGACACTTTGCCGCCTATCGCTCCGTTCTCTATTGCGGTAGAATAAAGGGCATCTATCGTAGGGTTGGTCACCTTGGCGGTGAACTTCTTCTTCTGCTCCCAGGCGAGATTGAGAAGCTCGCCGGTCTCATTGATGTCCCCGTCCTGCAATGCTTTGCTTATGCGGACGGCCAATTTCTTCGACTCGTCGTATGCTTCTTCCGAGGATACGTGAGACTTGAGGTCGCTGACCTGCGAAGCTATGATGTCCGCAGATTCTCTGACCTTCCCCGTGTAGCAAAGAAGGGAACGCTCCTCAAGCTCCTCTATGATCGATTCCCTGAGCTTGAGCGATTTGACCTTGACGCCAGTCTTCGTGAACGACATAAGGTTGAAACCGCCGAACACGGCCGCGTACTGATCCTGTTTTCCGCCTTTGAGGCCTATGTCCTCTCTCTCGAGACGGTAAGCGAGGTCGGCCATCTCATACTTCTTGAGTTTGATGCCGAGCCATTCTGTCACCGCTCCGATGATAGCTACCATGAGCGTCGAGGAACCCCCGAGCCCTGATCCCGGCGGAACATCCGAGTAGATGTACGCATCGAACCCGTTCTTGACACCGAAATGATTGGTGACCGCTTTGAAAATGTCCATGTTCCCATCGTAAGAAAGCTCGCCTTTGTCCAACGGAGCCTTGAAAACGCCATAATCTGGAGATATCACTGACATGACATTGCTGTCGTTAGGGACCAACGTGCAGTACGCATATTTGTCGATGGTCGTGTTGAATACGAGTCCGCCCTTCTCCGACGCGTACGGATCTACATCCGTACCGCCCCCGGCGATCCCGATCCTGAGTGGCGCTCTCGCCTTAATTACTAATTTCTTCTGCAAATCAAGCACCCCTCGACCCACATATACATTCATTTTCGCCGACGATCGTCCGGTCTCCGAGAACAGAATCGACCACCTTCGACCCCGGGCAGATTTTACAACCTTTCCCAAGAATGGAATCACTAATAACCGCGGAGTTTATAGTACAATCGGAAAGAACCAATGAATTTACGACCGAAGAGCTTTCGACTTTGCAATTTTCATGGAAGATCGAATCGACGACGTCGCAGGACCGTATCGCAGATCCGCGACCCGCATAGAACCTACCCGAGACCTCCGAAGCCGATACGCGGTCGCTCCAATCGCATCCCGCGAACAACCTCTCCGCGGTCTCCGCATTCGCCTCGTAGAGGTCGCTCGGCCTTCCGACATCGCGCCAATGTCCGCTGACCGGACAACCCTGTATACGGTAACCCTTGCTCATTATCAATGGAAACAACTCCTTCGAAAAATCGTACTTTCTTCCTTTCGGGATGAATTTCATCATTTCTTTATTGACGATGTATACGCCGGCGTTTATCAGGTTCGAGAACACCTCTTCGGGCCTCGGCTTCTCCTTGAATTCCGTTATCCTCCCCGATTCGTCCACCCTGGCGATCCCGTATTCGCACGGATTCTCCACTGGGGTCAAAGCTATCGTGATGTCCGATCCGCTGGAGAAATGCATATCGATCTGCTTCTTCAGATCCAGATCTATGAACACATCCCCGTTGGCCACTACAAAAACACCGTCCAGCCTGCTCTCCAGGAGCTTTACTGCGCCTCCGGTACCCATCGGACGATCCTCGTAGGAATATGTAATCGATATCCCCTGTTTGGATCCGTCCCCCAATGCCTCGACCACCTGATCGGATCTGTATCCGCATGCGAGTATCACATCGTTGATTCCAGCTTCCGCTAATGAGTCGATGAAGTACTCTAAGCAAGGTTTGTCGAGCACCGGAAGTACCGGCTTAGGACAACTATCGGTGAGCGGCCGCAACCTGGTCCCCTTTCCTCCGACCAGGATCACAGCCTGACGTACATCCCATGTCAATCTGCACCCTTCTGGGTATGCATCGACGGAGAAAATATATAAACGTACCTTAACTTTTTGAGTATCTGACAACGTTTATGTCTGCTGGCACTTTCAATGAATTGGCGACCGGGACGCATTTCGTCCTGAGTATGTACACCTTGGGAATGCCGACATCCTGATCCGACATCGACTCGTAGTTGGCCATTCCTTTGGCCACGATCATGTCCGCTCTGTCCAACTCCTGCCTGAGATCCCCGTCGATCTTAGAGAAGTCGACACCTATGGCGAACTGCCCGGTGGTCGTCAATCTGTCGAGAACTTTATCGAGTCCGATGCGCTTCGCATCGACGGCGGTCACGTCGTTCAGTATCGTCTCTCCTCTCACGACGCCTACGACACGCACTCCGAGCCTTTGGATCTCCTCTATGAGGATCTTGTCGAATTGCGACTCGCCGCAGTTGTCGAAGAAATACAGGATGCTCTTGGAATTCTCCAATCTCTTTCTGAAAAGTTCAGTATCGTCTGATCCTACCCCCTGATCGAGCAGCTCGTGGAATCTCTCGCGGAACTGCTCCGGGCGGTCTATCGCCAATCCGATACCGAAGTCCATGATATTGCCGACCACGGCGACCCTGACGGCGGCAGCGAACCTGTCATCGGACGATTCAACGTATCCTCTGGCATATTCCAGGAATTCCCCGGCGACCTCGTCGGCCTTGATCTTCATTGCGTAATACGGATCTTTGCCCATGACCGCGTACGCCGATCTGTGGACCTCGGTCGCCAACGAGGCAGAGTTCTTTCCGGCAGCGTATTCCTTGGCGTATGTCCGCATGGCCGCCCCCACGGCCTCGAATTCGCACCCGTCGTCCAACAATCTTGCCTGGAACAATACCCTCTTCATCAGACAAGGAACACAATCCGGCTGTACCTGCATAGATTCGCATAATGTCCGAGGACTATAACCTTTTACCCGGACCGGGGACTTTATGTAACGCGCACACGGACGATGCCGAACGGGAGTGCCGAGCGATGACCTTGTTGTTTAAATATAAGTAACAATATCGCACTTTCATGGCAGATAAAATATGTTCCTCTTGCGGCGTTAGGCTCCAGGGCAACGGGAACACCTTCTTCAAATGTCCGAACTGCGGCGAGGAAGAGATTGGAAGGTGCGCTCAGTGCCGCGACCAGGGCGTGAAATACGAATGCAAGAAGTGCGGGTTCGTCGGACCGTAAGGTGATTTCATGGGACAGATCGCAGCATCCTACGACCTTATGCCCGGAAGTACCGAGGTCGACCTTCAGAAGGTCATCGATACCTTGCCCAGCATCATACCTGCAGGCGTTAAGCTCCTTGAGACTTCCATCAAGCCGATCGCATTCGGACTTGAGAAGGTCGTTGCCGGTTTCCTCATCAACGATGATGAAGATGACATCGGAAGCAAACTCGAAGAGGGTCTCCGCTCCATTGACGGAATAGAGAACATCGAGTGTGTTACGAGCACAAACCTGTAAACAGGGACTTCGTCCCTTTTTCAATTCTTACATACCATCGATTTCCAGCCGATATCCGGCATTATGTCGATGGACGGTTCCTCATCGCTGTTCTCCACGATCGCCCCTATGGCGGCGCGGAGATCCTTCTCCCTGACAATGAATTCCAGCGTCAGCATTTGCTCATCTGTACGAACTCCGTCGTCCGAGACCGTCGCCGATGTTGTCCTTACGATGGAGAACGCCCTTCTGTAACCCGGATAGAACGGATCGCAGACCCTGTCTATCGCATCCATCATCCTGTCCTCGTTCCCTTCGCGAATAAGGACCGAGATCTTGTAGGCATCATCGTTCATAATGAATCTCAAAAAAGGTAAAGATAAGGGCCGGGCGGTTCCGCCCGGCCGTTGTTTACGATCACTCGAATGCCTTGCTGGCGTCCGCGATGTAACCGTCGTCCATCATCTTGGCGGTGAGTCCTCTGGATCTCTTGATCATGTACTCTGCCTTGTCGAAGAGTTCCTGACGGCTCATCTTGAGGCGTGCGACGCCCTGCTGCTGGGCCTTCATCGCGACGGCGACGGCCTCTCTGGGGAACACTTCCCACTCGCCCATCGTCGGTATGATGTAATCCTCGCTGATGCCTCTCTCTTCCGCGCATTTCGCGAGTTCGGTGGCTGCGGCGATGCACATCTCGTCCGTGATCGTCTTAGCTCTGACATCGAGAACACCACGGAATATCGCAGGGAATCCCATGGAGTTGTTGACCTGGTTGGGGAAATCGGAACGTCCGGTGGCGACTATCCTCGCACCGTGCTCCTTCGCTTCCCAGGGCCATATCTCCGGGACAGGGTTGGCCGTCGGGAAAATGATGGCATCGTCGGCCATGAGCTCGATGTACTCCGGCGGGATCGTTCCCGGTCCGGGATGCGATGCGGCGATGACGATATCTGCGCCCTTCATCGCTTCTTTCATTCCGCCAGTCTTGCCTGCACCGTTGGTCTTCTTGCATATGTCCCATTTCTGCTTGAATCCCTGTTCGACATCCTCTCTTGCGAGGTTGAGGATACCTTTGGAATCGCACATACAGAGGTTCTTGGGGCTGAAACCTGTAGCGAGAAGGAGTCTGGCGATGGCTATTGATGCCGCTCCGGCCCCTATGATGGTGAGCTGGGCCTCCGAGAATTTCTTCCCGACGACCTTCATGGCGTTCATAGCTCCTGCGACCTCGACGGTAGCGGTTCCCTGCTGATCGTCATGCCATACCGGGATCTTGCAGTTTCCTCTGAGCTCATCGAGTATATCGAAACATTTCGGGTTGGAGATATCCTCGAGGTTTATGCCTCCGAAAGAGGGGGCGATGAGCCTGACTGTATCGATGATCTTCTGCGGGTCTTTGGTGTCGAGGCAGATCGGCACGCAGTCCACGCCGCCGAGATACTTGAAGAGCATTGCCTTTCCTTCCATGACAGGCATTGCCGCTTCGGGACCGATGTCCCCGAGGCCGAGGACACGCGTTCCGTCGGAAACGACGGCGACCGTGTTCCATTTCCATGTGTGCTCGTAGACCTTCTCAGGATTCTTGGCGATATCCTTGCAGGGCTCCGCGACACCGGGTGAATACCAAATCGAGAAGTCATCGAAGGATCTGACGCATGCCTTGGGCACGACCTCGATCTTTCCGCCGTAATATTTGTGCAGGATCATAGCATCCTGCCCGGGCTTCTTCGCCTTGGCAAGACGTTCTTCAACAGTCATATTTCTGTAATCGTCCGTCATTGTTTTCTCTCCCAATTTCTACGATATTCGTAGTTTATCTCCGAATTACTTTTGCTCCCAACTGCTTAATCGTATATAAGTGATACCCTCATCGACAATCTTCGCTTTCCGCAGCCGCGTGTTGCATTCCGATGATACGATGCGGTCCGCACGAACTGCTTATATGCTGTCTGTCGGTTGACGATTGCATGGGAGATGTCAAGGTTGTTCTGATCGACGGCTATATCGACGACCCCGCCGCGCTTGGCGTCCCGCCTTACATATCACCGATAGCCAGGGCGGTCGCCGGAGCGGCGATCGATGCCGGCGGCGATGTCGAATACATTACAGTGGATAAGATACGCAGAGGGTACAGGATACCCGACGCCAAGGTGACCGTACTGATCTCCGGGAACACCGTACCGGGAAAATACATCCGTTCCATGCCCATGTCCACGAAGGAGATAGAGAAAACCCTCCCTTCGCTGAAGGGATGGAAGCTCATCGGCGGATCCGCGGCGTCCTCTGAGATTGCGAAGAATTTCGATTTCGCGATCAAAACTGATCTGGCGGCCTCCCTGTACGACGGAATGACCGGAAAGGAGGTCGGCGAAAGATACCGCACGCTCGAGGAGTGGAACAGATGGATGCTCCTCGGAGCGGACATCGTGAAGCAGCATCAGGATTTCCCGTACCCTCTGGTGGCGGAGATCGAATCGTACCGCGGATGCCACAGATACGCCAGCGGCGGATGCTCGTATTGCATAGAGCCTCTGAAGGGAAGGCCGCTGATGCGTTCTCCGGACGACATCATCGCAGAAGCAACGAAGCTCAGGGGATTGGGCATAAGAAATGTCCGCATAGGCGGGCAGACATGCATCGTGTCATACGGTTCGGAAGATGATTCCGGTGTCCCCAGGCCTAATCCGGGTGCCGTGAAGGAACTGTTCAGCGGACTGAAGGCATTGGGATTCGATGTCCTGCATGTGGACAACGCCAATCCGGCCGTCATATCCGAATATCCCGAGGAATCCGAAGATATCCTCAGAACGCTCGTCGACTGCTGCACCCCGGGGACCGTGCTCGCCCTCGGGATGGAGAGCACCGATATCAAGGTCATAAACGCCAACAATCTGAACAGCACCCCGTCGCAGGTCCTGGATGCAGTGAGGATGATCAACCGCATAGGCGGATCGAGAGGCGACAACGGCATGCCGTACCTCCTTCCGGGGCTCAATCTCATAGCCGGACTGGACGGAGAGACCGATGAAACTTATCGTCTCAACGAAGAATTCCTGCAGAGACTGGTGGATGAAGGGCTGCTTATCAGACGCATAAACATCAGGCAAGTGCTCCCGGTGAGGAGGGAATTCGATACCAGAGTGAATCCGGCCGAGTTCAAGAAGTACAAGCAGAGGATCAGAGAGACAATAGATCGTACCATGCTGGAACGCCTCGTGCCCAAGGGCACGGTCCTGAAGGATGTCTTCATGGAGATACACGACGGGAACACGACGTTCGGGAGACAGATAGGCACTTACCCGCTGCTCGTCGGCGTACCTTACCGTTTAGAATGCGGAAGACCGTACGACGTAATCGTCACGGATTGGGGATTCAGATCGATAACCGGCATAGAGTACCCGTTCGCCATAAACCGCGAATCCATGACCGCCATAAGCACTCTCCTCGGGATCGGAAAGAAGAGGGCCGCCAACATCGTCAGGCACAGGCCGTTCGCCGATACGGACGATCTCTCCAGGGCGATAGACGACCCCGCCGTCATCGAAGGCCTCGCTCCGTACCTCACATACGAGAAGTGACACCGTCCGCAAAATAACTGCGATAAACGATTATATCCGCGGAACATTCGGTAAGTCATGGACTCTCTTCTCGCCGCAAGGTTCCCATTCCTCAGCGATGCTTCTGCGATGGCGGAAGAGAACGGAGTAGACATCGATTCGCTTCTATCCTCGCCGTCGTTCGAGGATGCGAGGACCAGAGGGGCGGACAGGGTGGAGGAGGCCATACGCAGCTCTGAGATCACCTACGTCCCGTTGGTCATATCGGAATTCGACAGGCTCATGGAGGTCATGTCGTACCCGTACGCGAGGATGATCGTGTCCTGCATCAACGACAGGTTCCTGACCAAGAGATACGCTCTGGCCGAATCCGTGAGGATGAACAAGATCCTCGGCACGGAACAGCAGAGCACCGTGCTCTACATCGCCCAGTCCCTGGGTGTGAATTCCACGCTGGACGACGACAAACTGAGGATGCATTTCAGCGATTTCCTCAGATTCTCGACGAGGATCAAAAGTCCGGAGTGGAAGCTCATCAATCACGAGGTCTACAAAGGATTCGTTTTCCTGCCGCATGAGAAATTCGACCGTCTTCTGCAGAACGCCCTTCAGGACAGGATAGAGTCGGAACTTCCTCTGAACGTACCGGACGATTTCAAAAAACTGTTGGCCAAAGATATCGACAGGATAACGATGATCCTTTCCGAGATGAAGCAGAAGTACAACCCTCAGTTCTCCGGAGAGCTGAAGACGGAACAGCTTCCCCCGTGCATAAGGACGCTCCTCGCAGGCGCACAGAACGGCGTGAACCTTCCGCACAGCGGAAGATTCGCCCTGGTATCGTTCCTGCATACGATAGGCATGAACTCAGATCAGATACTCACACTCTTCTCGCAGTCCCCGGATTTCGACGAGTCCAAGTCGATCTATCAGATAAAGCACATAACAGGCGAGCTGCACGGAACGGACGGATACACGCCACCGGAATGCAGCACGATGAAGACCAACGGCCTGTGCCCGGAACAGGACGAACTGTGCAGCAGCGGGAGGATAAACCATCCGCTGTTCTATTATAGAATAAAGTCCGGGACCGGAAGGGCCCCGGAGAAAAGCGAAGAGTGATTCACTCTTCTTTGCTCATATTCTTCCAGGTGATGATCGCTCTCTGGACGGCCGTGAGGTTGCCCACCAGAGCGAACCAAATCATCATGATCTCCATCCACGTGATGTCGAAGGAGTAACTTCCGACAGTGAAGGCGAATGACGCATATGCCCCGCCGGCAATGAAGAGGAACGCATACTGGATTATCGGGAACAGCGTACTGAGAACGACCCTGTCCGCGCGTCCGAGCAATCCGGAATACAAACGCGGAGCTCCGACGGCCTGGGCCTGCGTACCCATATACGACGTGAGGAGGACACCGACGAGTGCCAGCATTCCGAGGTACGGGTTGCACCAGGCGCTGACCGCTATGCCGCCTATCATGAAAACGTCGGCGTATCTGTCGAAGACGTGGTCGAGATAATCGCCCTTCTTCGATGCTTTGCCGAACATCTTCGCTACCTTGCCATCCAGGGCGTCGAAGTATCCCGATATCAGGACGACCGCGGCCCCCACCAGCAGTAGGGCATGATTGTCATAGCTGAAGTAGAACAGCACCCCAGACAGGAAGGCCAATATCAACCCTATCCACGAGATCATGTTCGGATTGACATTCTTCATCTTCTTCGCAACGGGCGTCAGCGTGAAATCAACTTTGGATCTTTGGGTATCTAGAACCATCTGTCCATCTCCGAACTCCAATTTACCTTTCCAGGCAGGCAGTCATCGGCATTTCTGCGGATAATGATATCCTCTATCTTGTCGGCGACCTCCGCCGGGGTCATGTCCGTGCAGTCTATCTCGTGAACGTCCCCGACGCCGGAATCCATGGATTCGCAGAGAATGACATCAAGCATCTCTGCCTGAACGTTCTCCAGCACCTTGGCATCGTCGTAGCCTCTCTCTTTGAGACGCTGGGAGATTACCGCAGGATCGCATCTGAGGACGATTATCGAATCGCAGTCGACGAAGTGGGACAGATGTCCGTCCATGAAAACAAAACCGTTCACAGCACGCTGGCTCTGCAGCGAATCGCTGAGCTTGTCCACATCGACGTCATAAGAACCTGCATTTTTGTCAAAATCCTCGAATAGACCGTGCTCTTTCGCGTAACTGTGGATATCTATCACTTTATGCCTTTCGGCGAGTATCTTGGATGCCGTGGACTTCCCGACACCTGGCGTTCCTGTTATCGCTACGAGCGTCATGATCACACCTTGCTGAGCAATCTGTCGGCGCGTTCCATGACCGCATCCCATGTGGGTATATTCGACAGAGCTCCTATCTTCTCGACGACGAACGACGATACGGCGGTCGCCGTGATTATAGATTCCTCCACAGACATTCCGCGGTACAGCCCGGCATAGAACCCTGCTCTGAAACCGTCGCCGGCCCCGGTGGCATCCACGGTCCCGTTAGACTGTATTATCGGGAAATGAGTGAGCTTTCCGTCGATGTACGCATCGCATCCGTCAGATCCCTTGGTGCATATTATCAGCGGCCTGTCTATCTCCGACAGCGATTCCACGCCCAGATAGTACATTATCGATTTGGCCTCGTGCTGGTTGCAGAATATAGCATCGGAATAGCCGTATGCGTTCTTGAAAAGATCCGCATTCCATATCTTATGGACTTCTTGGGCAGGATCTATCGCCAATGTCCGCTTCCCATCCTTCACTTCTTTCATTACAGAAATGTAATAGGCCGGTTCCCCGGTACAGAAATGGACGTATCTGGATTCTTTGGCATTCTTGGTCAGCATCCTGCCGAACGACGACGCCGATCCCTGCGGCCCCTGATAGAAAAGGACCTTCTGGCTCAGCGATGAATCGTTGACCACCATGGCCTGCGATGTGTCGAATCCTTTCACCTTCACGAGCTCGTCCATGATGACCCCGCTGGCCCTCATAGTGTCCTCGAAATCCTTCGGCAGGTCCTCGCCTACGAAGGAACATATGGCCGTCGGGACTCCCAAAGATGCTGCCATGACAGAGATGTTCGTCCCCGTACCGCCCATCCTCGTATCCTTCTTCAGAACGTTCACCGAGGTGTTCGGGAGCGGGAAATCCGCGACCGACATTATCTGGTCAATGGAAATGTGTCCGTAAACCGACAGGAACGGCCTCATCAGGTCCCTTCCTCCCATCCCGAGATGTATTTTATCTGGGCCTCGGACAGCTTGTCTATCTTTATCCCCATCGCATCAAGCTTGTGCTCGGCGATCTTCACATCTATATCGTTCGGAACGGCGTAGACCTTGTTCTCCATCTTCTGGTGATTCTTGACAAGGTACTCGAGTGAAAGGGCCTGGACCGCGAAGCTCATGTCCATAATCTCCGCCGGGTGTCCCTGTCCCGCCGCGAGATTCATGAGGCGTCCGTCGGCTATGAGGCATACGCGTCTTCCGTCCTTTAACTCGTATTCGTCAACGAATTCTCTGACATGCGTCACCTTCTTCGAGGCCGAGACGAGATCGGGTTTGCTTATCTCGTTATCGAAATGACCCACGTTGCCCATTATGCATCCGTCCTTCATGACGTCGATGTCCTTTTTCGTGATGATATCCTTGCATCCGGTGACGGTCATGATTATGTCAGCTTCCTTCACAGCATCGATCATCCTCATGACCCTGAACCCGTCCATCCTGGCCTCTATGGCCCTTACCGGATCGACCTCTGTGACGATGACATTGGCCCCGAGACCTTTCGCTCTCATCGCGATGCCCTTGCCGCACCAACCGTAACCGGCCACGACGAGGCTCTTGCCTGAGACCATTAAATTCGTCGCATTCATCCATCCATCGAATGCCGACTGCCCGGTGCCGTATCTGTTGTCGAAGAGGAACTTCATCTTCGCGTCGTTGACCGCCATGACCGGGAATTCCAATTTCCCGTCGTTGGACATAGATCTGAGACGGATTATCCCCGTAGTCGTCTCTTCGTTGGCCCCTTTCAGATCTTTGAGGAGCTCTCTGCGGGTCGTATGGACCATCGTGATCAGGTCCGCTCCGTCATCTATTATGTAATCCGGCCCGAGGTCGAGAACGCTGTTCAGATGACTGTAATACTCGTCCTGCGTCTCGCCTTTCTTGGCATACACTTCAAGTTTGTATTTCTCCTTCAGTGCCAGAGCCACCGAATCGTCTGTAGAGAGCGGGTTGCAGCTGGCCAGGCGGATGTGGGCTCCAGCCTCTGCCAATGTTATTGCCAATATGCCCGTCTTGGCCTCTGTGTGCAGGGCCATGCTGATCTTGAGCCCTTTCAGCGGTTTCTCTTCTTTGAAACGTGCCCTTATAGTCTGCAGAACGGGCATGTGGGTCTCCGCCCAGTGGAGTCTCATTATTCCTTTCTCAAGTAACTTCTCGTCCATGTCATGACCTCACTGTGTTTCGAGGAAATCGCAGATGTCCTTAAGCGTCGCTTTGCGGTTGCGTTCGCTCGAATAAGATGAAATGATCCTGTCGATCTCCGCATCGTTGCCCCTGAGTTCCCCTATGAACCCCATTATGTTGTCCAGGGCCCGCGTCATCTCGTCGGATATCGGTACGGTCGCGGTCTTGGATGTTCTGGAGATCGGATTGAGATCTATAGAAATCACTTTCTTGCCCATCTTCACCAAGGCCTCTGCGCGGTCGCCGTCCTCGATCGGAACTACGATGACATCGCAGTCATACAGCGTCTTCGTGCAAAGAGCGCGGTCGGATGTAAGACCGGGTATCCTCGCATCAGGATTCCGTCCAAGCACATTCTTTCCACCCTGGGACTCCATGTATTCGATGAGGAGTTCCATCCTCTCTTCGGTGCGGTGGAATATATTGATCTCCAACGATGCGGGGATCTCGTTCGCCAGAGCGATCAATGCCTTGGCATTCAGTGCGGCGGCATTCCCGTTGACGCATACCATGGGTCTCTTTGCCCTGAGCAGGTATGCTGCGGCCGCTTTTTCCGCCTCCAGCGCAGAGGCTGTAGTTTTCTCGCCCATGAGGTAGTCGAACGCCTCCCCCCTTCCGTGCGATATCAGACCGGTGGGGTTCACAAGGCCCTTTTCGACCATTTCGGCCATATGCTCCCTCACCATCAGCGATTTGTATCTTGGATGATCTTTAGGAATGCTCACGCGCCGTGATATAAAACGGAGATACTTAGACTTACCCCGCGACCCAGATGTAGGTCGAAAAACATGTCGTGAACGATCTGTCTGCAATGCCGTTCTCTTCTTTGCAATCTACGGTTTTTTCTTGTGTGAGGGCGGAGAACGCAATAACTTAAATGTAAAAACATAGGTACGCGCCACCTATGCCGGATATACGCGTTGTCGTTGTCGCACCGAAGTTCGAAGGCAACATTGGGGCCATAGCCAGATCGATGGCAAATTTCGATGTGAAGGAACTCTATCTCGTACATCCGTGCGCGATAGGCGACGATGCCTGGCGCAGAGCCAAACACGGTGCCGAGGTCCTCGAGCACGCGGTCATCGTCGATACTCTGGAAGAGGCCCTTCAAGGCTGCTTCCTGGTGGCCGGCACCAGCGGCGTGACTACAAAGGGGGACAAGAACTACGTCAGGGTCCCGATTTCCGCCCGTGCATTCGCCGAACGCGTGAACGACTATCCTGAGAAGATAGCTGTGCTTTTCGGAAGAGAGGATACAGGGCTGCTCCAGGACGAGCTCGCAAGATGCGACATACTCGTGAACATACCCACCAGCGAAACGTATCCGATCCTCAACCTGTCACATGCGGCGGCCATAGTGCTCTACGAACTGTTCGGCACGAATCTCGTCAGACCGGAGCCCGCAGATCAGCATGAGAAGGAACTTATGATGCAATATTTCGACAACCTGCTGAAAGCGGTCGGATATCCTGAGTTCAGAGAAGAGAGCACGTCCATAATGTTCAAGAGACTCATGGGCCGCGCTGTGCCAACGAAATGGGAATACAACACCATAATGGGCGTTTTCGGCGACGCAGTCAAGCTCATCAACAAGAACAAAGAAGAATGATCAGTTCTGCTTGATGTGGGCCTTGGTGTACTCTCTCACGGCGTTGCGTATCGCATCGTCCAATGATATCGAGTCGCCGTTCCTGACGAGGGATTCCAATTCCATTACGTTGTTCTTCGGGAAATCGACAGTGATCTTAGCGATGTTCTCAGATGTGAAGTGCTCTTCGACGAATTCGTCGACGGCGGTCCTGACTACATCCGATATGTTGTCGTACTTGCCTTCGGTGACGAGGCTCTGAAGAAGGATCAGCCTGTCGGCGGGCAGCCTGACCGTTATCCTTTCTGTCACAGCCATATCGAATCGACCTCTCTGACACTATTAACGGTCACAGTATTTAATTTAACACATCGATGATTTCGAATTTGTCTTGTCGATGCTGTCAGATACATTCGATGATCTTCCGTATAGTTAAAATTTAGAAAATTTAAAAGGTTTTATAAGTCAGTATAAACCGACCGTGGCTCATCCGAACAATGCGCTCAGACCAGCTGCAGCCTCTTCTTCGCTGACTGCTTCCTCTTTAGGCTCCTCTTTCTTCTTAGATTCAGGAGCCGCTCCTGCTGCGGCGGGTGCCGCTGCGGGTGCTGCTGCGGGTGCTGCCATCACGGATGCGCTTGCGATTGCATCTTTGATGTCGACACCCTCAAGGGATGCTGTCAGAGCTTTGATCTTGGCTGCGTCAGGCTCAACCCCTGCGGCTTTAAGGATAGCTGCAATGCCATCCTCAGTAATGTCCTTGCCTGCAGAGTAAAGCACCATTGCGCTGTAGATATACTCCATTTTATTCAACCTCCGTTATTTTAGCCGAATAATGCACTCAGGCCAGCTGCTGCTTCGTCCTCGCTGACCTGTTCTTCTTTCTTCTCGACGTCCTTCTTATCCTCTTTCGGGGACGACTCTTTGGCTGCTACTGGCGCTGCCACAGCTGCGGCGTTAAGCCTTGCAGCTATGGTGTCGTTGGTATAGCTTGCTGCAGATGCCAATGAAAGCATCTGAGAGTCCGCTTTTGAAAGGAGCATCTTGATGTTGTCTCTGGTTGGGATCGCGGCCGATATAGAGAGACCCATTGCCTCCCTGAACGCCTTCACTATGAGCGGTGTGATCGTTTCCGTTGTCGGGTAAGCGATCGCGACACCCAATGCGCGTGCGTTGCATGCGGCCGTAGCGAACATATCTGTATAGTAATTGTCCGGAATGTTCAAGACGTCCCTGTGATAGAGAACACCGTTCTCATAGGCGGATCTGAGATCCAATCCCACGATCATCGGCAAAATCTCCAGCTTGGGGAGCATTGCTGCGACGTTGGCCGGAATCGGTTCCCCGGCTTTGACCAACGTTGTTTCCTTCCTGATTACTATCTTCCCGGAGTCAATTGCTGCGGGAAGGCCTAATTTCTGAAGATCTCCGATAATTGGCCCAGGTCCGAACGGTGTAGGTCCCTGGTGGACAATAATGTCAACCGGTGCGATCTGGCCTGCTTTCGCGGGCGCAGCGGTCTTCGTCGATTCAAGCTGCTTGAACAGTTTGAACGGATTCAGATCGGTTGCGATGATCGCACACTGTCCGTGAACGTCAGACTTGATCTGCTCGAGACCGGGCTTCTGTTTCGCTGCTTCGTCGATAGCCAAGAGCATAAGATTGTTCTTGGTCATCCTGATCAAAGCATGCTGTCTGAGACCCGCTCTCATAGATTGAATCTGCTGACCCGCGATACCATGCATGTCCACGATGGCCACGATAGGTTTGCTGGTCATGTCATCGACGAGCTCGTTAACGAGATTCTTCTTCCAAGCTGCGACGTGTGCCATTTTTCGAACCTCCTCAGATTAACCTCTCAGACGGACCCATGGTCGTCTTGACATAAGATGAAGCGATGTTCATCTTTCCCTTCTCGAGTTTGAGCTCGACACGCTTGAGTATTGTCTCAATGTTGTCTGCCAACTGTTCGGGGGTCATGTCTGCCGTTCCAACTGGTGCGTGGAAGGTCATTCTGTCTTTCGTTCTTACAGAAACAGTCTTGCGGAGACCATCGATGATTCCCGTAGGGTCAGTGCCTGGCGGTATGGGCTTAGGCATCTTTCCGCGGGGACCGAGAACGGTACCGAGTCTCTTACCGACGACTGCCATCAATGGGGCCTCGGCAATGAAATAATCAGTGCTGTTCGCGAGTTTCTTCGCCTGTTTCTTGTCATCAGCGATCGCCTGGAGTTCGTCCGGTGTGATTACTGTGTCGGCAACGTCTTTGGCTTTCAAGGCAAGTTCGCCACCACCAATAACGCAGACGTGGATTGCTCTTCCGCGGCCGTGAGGGAGGATGATATCATCCGCGATACGGTTCTTCGGAACAGAAAGATCCACATCTTTGAGATTGATGGCCAACTCAACCGTCTCAGTAAAATTGCGCTTCT
>CAZXIY010000021.1:0-20746 GCA_964640935.1 uncultured Methanomassiliicoccales archaeon | reverse complement strand
CCGCGGTGCCCCAGGACCACGTCTGGGTCAATGCCGCGTTCTTGTACCATCCTGCGAATTCGAAGCCACTCTTTACCGGATCGGTCGCGGGCATCGATGCCGTGTTTCCGTATGTCACGTTTATCGGATCAACGGCCGAACCGCCGTTGCTGTTGAATGAGATCGCGTAGGTCGGTGTAGGGTATGCATTCGCGGACAGAGTCGGCAAAATGAACCCATATCCTGCAGTCAGACTTGTATCATGGGAAGTTCCGACCGTATTTCCGGTGAAGCCTACCGTGTTCGTTCCGGCCAGAAGATAGTCGTAATATATCCTGCTGTCCTGATCATCCCATGTTGCGTCCACCATGTACCACTTGTTATCATCCATCATAACGTAGTTGTACATGTGGTTCTGTCCGTTGGCGACTCCGGTGACGATGATGCACGGGATACTGTACTTGTCGCAGAGCATCTTGAACGATTTGGCATATCCCTCGCAGACGACGTTATGATCGCCGACAAGTGCCGTGTAGGCAGAGCGGATGATCCACTTGTTCGGACCGGTTCCATCAATGCTCGCGGTATCCGTGCTGTATGTCAGCATGTTCTCGATACCGTCGTGTATGTTCCTGACGGTGACATAACGGCTCGTTGTATCTGCTGCGAATCCGTTAATGGCAGTGTTGAGTGAGCTCACGGAATTTGCGGGATAGGTATCCTCGCCTAATGTCGCTACTATGGTAGCGAGACCGGTCCCGGAGTTGAATGATGAACTGTAGGCGGTTTCATAATTGATCCAGAAGAGTTCAGGTCTTTCCAACGACAATGCATTCACCGCGGGTTTAATCGATTCTTCAATGACACCGCTGATTGCAGATTCGAAAGCAGATTGCGACATCGAACCGTATTCTGGGGCGGAATAGGATATTGTAACGACATTCTCCCCTTGGTCAAGGTTTATCGTCTCATTGTAAAAGGTCCTCGAGATATCTGTGTCCAGTTGATTGTAGTAGTATCTGCTGTAATCTGTTGCTCCCTCGGTCGAATCCGTCCATAGGACGGATGCGGCGGGCGTCAGCAGCGTGAACACCATGACGAGGACTAGAGCGATCTTCTTGGCAGCGGTCATGTGAACGGATTCGTGTTGTCGCAATAAATAGATAGCGGGGCGTCGGCGACCGCAATCGCCGATAATATGAAGAAAGACATGAAAAGGTTTCAGAGGGGGGCGTTCGCCCCCTCATTCATCGTTCTTGTTCGATCTCTTCGCGAAGATAGACGTTTTGTTCTTCTTCCTGATGATCCCGGTGAGGAGTATATCGGACTTGTACAGTCTCACGGTTATGTAGATCATCGCCGCTGCGAAGACAGCCAGATAGACGAATCCTCCGATTATCATGGCCGTGTTGTCGAACATCAGGTTCTGCATGATCATCATCGGGTGCGTGAACGGTATGGCGAACATTATCGCCTGTATCGCCGCAGGCAGCTCGGAATAGCTGCTGAACATGGTCACGAACATCGGGATCATGGCGAGGACGCTGATAGGCATGATGTACATCTGAGCGGCCTTGTAGTTCTTGGCGAACGCTCCGAGTATCATGCACATTCCGAGGGCGCACAGGATCGCGAGGAACATGAACGCCGCAACTATCACCCAATCGACTATGGAAAGCGAAAGACCCAGGCTCTCCATAGATACGCCGCCGGACGATGTCGATGTGGTGATCCCGGAGATGTAGAAGTACATCCCAACCATGTACAGAGCGCCCATCACCAATCCGGCGATCGCGGAACCGATGAGCTTGCCGGCGACTATCGTGGTCCTTCCTACAGGGAGCGTAAGCAGCGTCTCGAGCGTCTTGTTCTCCTTCTCGTTACCCATGGACGATATGAGTATGCTTCCGATCATCACTATGATGAGCATGATGATTATCGGGACGAACATGGTCTGCGAGCTCATGGCGGAGTAGATCTGATCGGGCGATACGCCTTCATGCAGTCCGCCGTTGAAGAACGTGGATCCAGAATAGTATGCCGGCGACTTCGCGAAATTGATCTGTTCGGCAGTCATCGTCGAATTCTCTTCTATTAGGACTGTGGATATCGAGGAGTTGATGACAGATACTGCGGTCGCCCCCGTCACAGTGGATATGGTGCTGAAGACGCTGGTGCTCGTCTGGTTCCAATACAGACCGACTGTCGTCTTCTCCCAATTATGTATCTTGGAATCGAACGTCGACGGCAATATCAGGCAGGATTTCAGACCCTTCTCGTTCATTGCCTTCAGTATCTTATCGGAATCCGTCTCCGACCCTATGATGTCGGTCAGATTGATGACGTATTTCTCCGGATCGACGTTGTATGTTGTGAAGTAGTATTGTTTCAGACCGTCGACTCCGATGTCGGAATAGTCAGTCCCATCATATTCGCCGCTGAAATCGGCGTAACCGATCGCCTGTACCTCGGTCTGGTTGCCGATCTCGCCTTTGATCATCGACCCCAGGGCCATGAAGACTATGACCATCACGATCACAGATGCGAGGGACGACGGCGTCAGCAGCTCTCTCAATTCTTTCTTGATAAGATTCCATAGCTGGTTCATTCGCTCACCGCCTTGACGAAGACCTCTTCGATGTTCTTCGCGTCGTACTTTTTCTTCAGTTCGTCGGGCGATCCTTCCAGGACCATGTCGCCGTGGTTGATCATCGCCACTCTGCTGCACAGAAGTTCCACTTCGAACATATTATGCGAGGAGATGATGACGGACGTTCCGTTCCTGGCGACGTTCCTTATGATCTCCCTTATCTCGTAGGCGTTGACAACATCGAGTCCGGATGTGACCTCGTCCAATATAGCCAGCTTTGGATTCGGCATGATTGCTCTCGCAATCAGCAGGCGTCTCATCATTCCTTTGCTGTAGGTATCGACCTTTGTGTCTATCCTGTCGCCGAGATCGGCTATCTCGATGCCTTTGTCGATCATCTTCTGGGCCTCCTCGCCGTCGGCGAAGAAGTTGGCGATGAATTCCAGGTATCTCCTGCCGGTCAGGTCCTTGTAGGCCCCTGCGTCCTCCGGAAGGTAGCTTATCAGTTTCCTGACCTCGTTGGGCTCCGTTCTGACATCCTTTCCGTAGACCTTGATGTCCCCAGACGTGATCGTCAGCAGAGTGGATATCATCCTCAGCGTGGTCGTCTTCCCCGCTCCGTTGGGGCCGATCAATCCGAAGATCTCCCCTTCTTTGACGGTGAAGCTTATGCCTCTGACGGCCTCCATGTCGCCGTAGCTCTTATGTAGGTCGTTCACAACAAGTGCGTCCATTTGTGTCCCCCTTGGATTTGTGAGGAGACCATCCGGGACCTACATTGAAATACTTTCTGTATAGGGCACCGAAAACACGGTGTGGCTTCAAAAATCATCGTACCGGCCCGGGGAAGGGCGGTATGCCCGATCCCCTGCGGCCGAGATAAGCGGTTTACGATTGCTGGGACATCGCTTTGTTGAGCGTGTCCTGCAGAACGTCGTACTTTTCGCGGAGACTCTTCTCCTGGCGTTCCATGGATTTTATACGAACTTCGAGGGTCTCTTTCGCTTCCTCGATCTCGTCCTTGACGGAGGCTTTGTCGTCGACCTTGATCATAAGGGAGCCGACGTTCTTGTAAACGTCGCCTGTCGCTCTCTCGAGCTCTTCGACGGTCTTCTCCATCTCTTTCTTTTGTGCTTCCATCTGAAGCTTCTGGCCGCTCACGGCCTGAAGCTGCTGCTGGAGCTGCTGGAACTGTGCGATCTGATTCTGCAATTGCGGGCTGATGTTGTTCATTGTCTCACTCTCGTGATCTTGCCTATGTCTTCGGTGATCCTTATGCATTCCAGGTATGAGTTGAGTGCGGCCCTCATGGCGGACGTATCCGTGGCCTCTATCGACAGCGTCGCCTCATCTCCGTCGCAGCGGACGGAAATATGGGTGCGCGGGAGTTCGCGTCCCGCCTCCGGCCTCAGAGAGTCCGTTATGGTCTCTGCGTCGGACGACTCTATCCTGAGTGTCGCACTCAGCATATGATCGTACTCAGTCCGATTTCAGGACCTTCTTCACGTTCGGTCTTTCTTTGTAGAAGATCTTGGATCCGCATTTCTCGCACTGCAGTCCCAACGCGTTGACGTTCCTGATCGGTTCGTTGCATTTTCCGCATCTGTACAATCAAATCACCTGTGGTAGAGGATCATTCCTCGACGGGAGCGGCATCTTTCTTCGATTCGGGGCTGTATGCGCCGGCAGCGAATTTCGTGCCGCAGTGCTTGCATGCCCAGATACCGTTGCTCACTCTTTTGACCGAGCTGTGGTGGCACACCGGGCATTCGTGGTTCGACTTCTGGTCGGCCTCGATCGTCTTAATTCTGTTGCGGACGACGACACCGTATCTCGCGCCGAATCTTCCGGCTGTTCCTGCCTTCTCTGTTCTCTTTGACATAGTTATCACCCAATGATCTTTCTGATCTCTTTGCCTTTCTCGACCGCCGCATCCAGGCATTGGCTGAGTTCATCGAGCGTGATGGACCCGACTCCGCCCTTCTGCATAGCCCTGAAGTTGCCATTATCGTCCGTGGTCACCGTAAGGCGTGCCGTGGCGATATGTTCCTCGTCGAAATTAGGGTCAAGTATTAAAGTATTGTCTATCTTGGACGCAGTCACCGATATCGGCGTGCATCTTACGGGCAGAGGCTTGTTGTCCCCGAATCCGTACTGCTCGTTCGGTATGACCGCCGTCTTGAGGGCGAGGACCGATGCGAGGTTGCATGCGTCGAAGAGGTTGCCGTCGTAGTCGAGGGCGTAGATGTCGATGAAGCACATCCATACCTTCTCGCCGGGCGTGATGCAGAGTCCTTCCACATCCACCATCTTCGACTCGCGGATGCCGCGGTCGACCACACGTGCGAGCTCGATAGCGTTCTCGTCCGGAGGGCCGCTCTCGAATGACGAGTGGGCCATGGGCAGGAGCTCTGCTCCGGTCGTCAGGACGCCTTCGTTCGGAGTGTCCGGGAAAGGCGTTCCGGGGATGATCTTCACGCCCGCGATGACCTCGGTCCTTCCGAGCTTCACCCTTGCGGACCCGTCTGCGGATTCGATGCAGTTGGTCGTGAACGAGATGTCCCTGAACTGGTCCAGCTTGCGTCCGTCCTCTCTCTTGCCTTCGATGAGGAGTTTCATGATGTGATCGCGTTTGATCTCCGATATAGCGGCATTACTCATCTGAATCATCCCCCTTCGGTCTTGCGTTGGAATAACGCCTCTTCAGGGCGTCCTTCTGTATGTCGTAAAGTTCGTGGCAGGCTCCGACGGCCATGGATATGGCCTTGTCGAACTCCTCCCTGGTCATGTTGCCGTCCATCTGGAGGAGGACTATGTCGTCCGTGGAAGGAACGATGGCTATAGGCACATCGGCCTCTCCGAAGTTGTCCTCTTCTTTGTTGAGGTCGAGCAGCACTTTGCCGTCAGCTTTGCCGGCGGCGCATGCGGGCACGATGTCCCTCATGGGTATCCCGGCGTCGGCGAGGGCGACGGAAGCGGCGGTCAGACCGGCGCATCTCGTCCCGGCGTTGGCCTGGAGTATCTCTATATACACATCTATCGACGCGCGAGGGTAGAGTTCGGTCATGACGACGTTCTCGAGTGCCTCGGCCGTGATCTTGGAGATCTCGATGGATCTTCTGTCCGGGCCGGGTCTCTTACGGTCGCTCACCGAGTATGCCTCCATGTTGTACCTGCACTGCACGATGGCCTTCGAAGGGTCCTGAAGGTGCCTGGGGTGGCATTCTCTGGGTCCGTACACGGCGGCAAGGACCTTGTTCTTTCCAATCTCTACATATGCCGAGCCGTCCGCGTTGTTGAGAACGCCCGCCTCGATCTTGAAGGGCCTGTGCTCGGTGGCAGTCCTGCCGTCGATCCTGATGCCCTCATCATTGACTAAAACCATATCAGTGTGTCCGCTCATAGTCACTCCTCCTCGGAGTCTTTCTCGGAGTTCGGGAGTCTCTCCTCGATAAATGCCTTCACTTTCTCAGTGAGGTTTCCGGACTGTGCATTCTCTTCGATGAACTTTATCGCCTGCACAGCCACATCGGCGTTCTCGTCGTCGCCGTCCACCCATATCCTTCCGTTCTGCCCTACGAATATGCGGCAGTCGGTCATGCTCTTGAGCATCTGTATCATGGATCCGCTCTTTCCGATGATCCTTGATACTTTGGTGTATGAGATGTCGACGATCTGTCCGCCCTCGAGTCTTCTGAGGCCGGAATCGTTCATTGTGACCTGTATCTTCTTGCTCTCGTCGACCATCAGTACCTTGAGCAACACGACATTCCCGATGCCGAGGTACTTCGATGTGTCCCCGAATTCAACTTTCCACGGCACCTCGTTAACATGCAGGGGTGCCGGGTACGGCGCACTTATGTCCACCATCCAATTGGACGGACCGATGTCGTTTATGACGCCGATCACGGTGTCGCCCGTCGACGGCATGTAGCATCCGCCTATGGGGATGATGTTGACGCCGTTGGGTGACATCGACTTGATGCCCAATATAGCGGAGTACAGCTTGCCGTCCCTCGAATATGTGTTGTCCCCGCCCTTTTCCCCTTTCTCGAGGAATTCGCCGGGGACCACGATCTCACGCGAGGGTCTGGCGCTTCTTTTTTCCATTTTATCACTTCTCGAATGTAATATATGACAGCTCAGGTGATCAGTTTGACGTCGGCGTGGCCTTTCGTTCTGTTCTTGAGCTTGTTGGTCAGGTCCGTGATCATGCCTGCGGGTATCTCCATGATCCCGATCCACGATCCGTCTGCCTGCCATTCCTCTCTTTCGACGATCCCGAAATGAATGAGCTCGTCGTAGCATTTTCCGTAGTCGTCGCCTTTGAGTCTCACGGCGACTTTGCTCTTCTCGAACCTGATCGGTATGATCGGCCTGAGCAGATGCATGGCCTCCTCGACCTGCTTGTCGACGGATTTGAACGGGTCTACGCGGAATTTCGCTTCTTCCAACGCCAACTCGATCCTCGTAGGCGGGTGCGGGAGCTTTGTCTGCGGGTTGATTGCGTTCGCGGCGATGTAGGTCACGATCCTGTGCCTCTTCGCCTCGAGCATCTCTTTGCGCTGCTCCGCCGTTATCTGCACTTCGCCCTTCGCGACGATCTTCGCGGCTATCTCCGCAACGTCCTCGGTGCCGAAGGCCTCCTTTAATTTCTCTTCCTGAGGCCTCGTTCCTTTCCTGGCGTTGTTGAAGATATCCTCTACGGCCATGTAGTCTACCAGATCGACCTCTTTGCCCTGTTTGATATAGGTCATGACGATTGGATCCAGCAGAATCTCAAATGTCTCGCCGTGCGTCTCAAGGCGTGCGACGATTGCGTCATCGAGGTCGACCATGGTAACGCCTCATTCCTTGCAAATGTACTTTCCGACTTCTTCGTCCGAGAGTCTTCTGAAAGGCCTGTCCTTCTCCACGACGCCGACCTCCACGGTCTGCGGCGCGAGCTTGTCCTCAATCGCGGCGCCGAGTGCCTTGAATCCGAGTTTCATAGCTTCATCGAATGACATGTCGTCCTTGAACTCCTTCTCGAAGATGTCCATCACGACCGGGCGTCCGGATCCGATGCTTCCGGCCTTGTATGCAACGAGAGCTCCCGACGGGTCGGTCTCGAAGAGATGCTCTCCGAGGTCATCCATTCCTGCGACGAGGAGTGCCGTTCCGAACGGGCGCACGCCGCCGTATTGGGTGTAGTTCTGCTTGAAATCGCAGACCTTCTTCACAAGCATCTCGACGCTTATGTTCTCGCCGTAGGTGATCTTGTGGGTCTCGGCGTCCTTCCTGGCCTCGTCCACGAGGATCCTAGCGTCGGCAACGAGCCCCGATGTCGCGCATCCGATGAACTCGTCGATGTTGTAGATCTTTTCGATCGACGACGGCTCGACGAGCCTGCTGGAGACACGCTTGTCCACCATGAGCAGGACTCCGTCCTTGAACTTGAGTCCGATGGTGGTTGTTCCCTTCTTGACGGCTTCGCGGGCGTATTCCACCTGGAAAAGTCTTCCGTCAGGGGAGAAAACGGTAATGCCCCTGTCATAGGCCATTTGTCCTGGTTGCATAATTGATACTCCTATGTCTGTCGGCCTCCCCTATCATTAGGGAGTATATATGGGTTTATCCGTGCGTTACTTCTTAGCGGGCGGGCGCGTATCTTGGAGTATGGGATACTTCCTGCGGAGCGTGATCAGGGTCCCAGAGGTGAGCAGCGGCACGCATATCGGATCGACGGCCCTCATGAGCTCGATCGTCGCCTCTCTTCTCTCCGGCGGGCATCTGACTATCGCCCATCCCTTCGAGCACTGGACGACGTACGGGGCCTCGTCGGGACCGCAGCGCGAACGGAGCTTCGGTATGAGAGTGTCCTTCGTGAATTTCGGGTCGACCGTGAACGCGATGTAGCGTCTGCGGCCCCTGATCTCCTTTACGACCATAACCGGTCATCGGGACGGGGTTTTAATTCCTTTCCCGGCCTCGTGGAGTACACTGCCCCGCAGTACGGGCATTCGTCATCGGTAATCGAGATCCTGCTCCCGCATCTGCAGTCGAACGTACCGTCCCTGTCCGGGAGCACGATGCCGCATCTGCAGATGCTGTCCTCGGCGACGTTCCCGCATCCGGGGCAGACGGCCTTCACGGTCCTGCGGACGGTCATCTCTCCGATCTTCTTTTTGCAGTACGGGCATTCGCCGGTCAGATCCGAGCACGAGATATGGAAGACCTTGCCGCAGTCGCATGCCCTCACATCGCCGTCGTCGAGCTCTCCGAAGCAGATTTCGCACTTTTTGTCGAGTGCTGTCGTATCCAAAAAATAAGTAGATTTGATGTTCGCACGGCGGGCACTCGCGGAATCCCCGATGCTGCGGATGCGCTTCGAAGTCCCCGTCAGAGACACGATCGCAATGACAGCGACGAGGCACACCGATAGTGCCAGAGCATAGGCGATGTACGATTCCATTACAAGCTCGAATACGGTTTGATGTTAATAATCTGTCGGGAAAAATCGATTAAACGGTTCTTAATCACGCAGAAAAATCAAACGGTTTATCGGATTGATATTGTCAACTTTGGTTGTACAATTACCCTTTTGGATAACTATCTACGATATTCGTTTTTAGACTATCTGGCTAGCTTAAATTTAGGATGAACTAAAAAATAGTTGAATATTTTTCATCGCCAGATTTTTTTCTCATTAATAAATGAATCAATCTTATTAAAACGTTTTGTAGAAATGGTTAAAATACATCATCATATCCACCCTCTTCATTCCAAACACTATGAAATAACGGAGGCAAAGATTTGACAAAATCAGCATTGGTTATTGGTGGAGGAATCGCAGGGATACAGGCTTCGTTGGATCTTGCGAACAGGGACATCCATGTCTACCTGGTGGAGAAAGACCCCACCATCGGTGGAAAGATGTCTCGTCTCGACAAGACTTTCCCGACGAACGACTGTTCCGCGTGTATTCTCTCGCCTAAGATGGCAGATTGCGCAGGTCACCCGAACATCACCATGATGACCTATTCGGAGGTCACAAAGGTGGACGGCAAAGCGGGCGACTTCAAGGTCACCGTGAAGAAGAAGGCCAGGTACGTCAACCCTAAGGAATGTACCGGCTGCGGTGACTGTATCGCGAAATGCCCCACAAAGAACATCCCCGATGAGTTCGAGTTCGATCTCACAACGAGGAAGGCAATTTACATACCGCACGCACAGGCAGTGCCGAGAGTCGCTTTGATCGACCCCGACCACTGCAAGATGCTCCTCGCGGGCAAGTGCGGTGTCTGTCAGAAGACATGTAAGAAAGGTGCGATCCACTACGACGACAAGGACAGCGAAGAAGTCCTCGACGTAGGATCGATCATCGTGGCGGCCGGATTCAAGATCTGGGACGCCAAGATCGCGACGGAGTACGGCTACGGCAGGTACCCCAACGTCGTCACCGCTATGGAGTACGAGAGGATGATGTGCGCATCCGGACCCGCCCACGGCCACATAAAGTGCCCGTCCAACGGCGAAGGCCCCAAGAAGATCGCATTCATCCAGTGCTGCGGATCAAGATCCCAGAAGAAAGGCTGGGAGAAATACTGCTCGTCCGTGTGCTGCATGTACGCGACCAAGCAGGCAATGATCACAAAAGAACACTCTGACGTGCAGGAGGACATCTTCTTCATGGACATCAGGTCCTACGGAAAAGAGTTCGAAGCCTACATCCACAGAGGAGAGAACGAGTACGGTATCAAGATGCACAGGTCCGCCCGTGTGTCCAACATCGACGAGAACGCCGACAAGACGCTCACGATCAACTACAGCGACGCCGAGGGCAACCCCAAGGCCGATGTTTACGACCTCGTGGTCCTGTCGATCGGACTCGAGCCCCCGAAGGGAGCCGTAGAGTTCTCGAAGATCCTCGGAATCAATCTCAACGAATACGGATTCTGCGAGACATCCGTGTTCAAGCCCCTCGAGACATCCAGGGACGGAGTCTATGTGGCAGGCGCTTTCGCCGCCCCGAAGGACATCCCGACAACCGTCGCGGAGTCGTCCGGTGCGTCCGCAAAGGCCGGAGCATGCATCGTAGATGCGAACTTCAAGCCGTGCGCGCCCAAAGAGTTCCCCAAAGAGAAGGATGTAACAGGCCAGGAAGCAAGGATCGGAGTATGGGTCTGCGAATGCGGTATCAACATCGGAGCGACCGTGGATGTTCCGTCGGTCGCCGAGTACGCGAAGACGCTCCCCGGAGTGGTCTACGCCACCAAGACGATGTACGCATGCGCCCAGGACACACTCCAGGCAATATCGCTGGCGATCACAGAGCAGAACCTCAACCGCGTAGTGGTTGCATCATGCACACCCAGGACGCACGAGCCCCTGTTCAGGAACGCCTGCCGCGAGGGAGGACTCAACCAGTACCTCTTCAACATGGCGAACATCCGTGACCAGTGCTCGTGGATCCACATGCACGAGCCCGAGAAGGCCACGAAGAAAGCGAAGGACCTCGTCAGGATGGCTGTCGCGAAAGCGGCATTGCTCGAGCCTCTCGAGGGCGCGAAGATCCCGGTGACCAACGCAGCAGCCGTTATCGGCGGCGGAATCACCGGAATGACGACATCCCTCGACATAGCCGCTCAGGGATTCCCGGTGCACCTCGTAGAGAGGAGATCGGAACTCGGCGGCAACGCACTGATGTTCAGGCACTCCGAGGACGGAGTCGACACAGGCGCGTTCGTCAAGGATCTCATCGCCAAAGTGAACGCCAACAAGCTCATCACCGTACACCTCGGAGCAGAGGTCAAGGATATCCCTGGATTCGTCGGAAACTTCAAGCTTCAGCTGAAGGACGGTTCGGAGTACCCCGTCGGAGCGGTCATCCTCGCAATGGGTGCATCGCCCTACAAGCCCACCGAGTTCAACTACGGCAAAGACGCGAAGGTCATGACGGTGCTCGAAGCCGAGGCTGCAATTGCAGACGGCAAGTTCAACGCCAAGAACGTCGCGTTCATCCAGTGCGTCGGATCCAGGAACGACTCTGTGAAGTACTGCTCGCGTGTATGCTGCGCCGCAGCCCTCAGGAACGCAATCAAGATCAAGATGGCGGACCCCACGGCCAACGTCACAGTGTTCCACAAGGACATCAGGACATACGGATTCCGCGAGGAACTCTACAGAAAGGCATCGGAAGTCGGTGTCAGATTCCTCAGATACCGCGACACTGACCCGCTCCCGTCGTACGACGGCAGCAAGGTCAAAGCATTCGACACGATCCTCGGCGCAGACGTCGAAGTACCGGTCGACTGCGTAGTGCTCAGCGTCGGAATCACGCCTGACCGCGAAGAGAAGGAAGAGGTCGCGAAGATGCTCAAGGTCCCGATCAGCAAGGACGGGTTCTACTTCGAGGCCCACCAGAAGCTCAGGCCGGTCGACTTCGCGACAGAAGGAGTCTTCGTCGCAGGTCTCGCACACTGGCCCAAATTCATGGACGAGAGCATCGCACAGGCATCGGGAGCGGCCTCCAGGGCGCTCACGATCATATCCAAGCCGAACCTCATCTCCGAAGGTATCGTTGCATCGGTCAACGAGAAATACTGCGACGGATGCGGTGTCTGCGAGGGCTGCTGCGAGTACAAGGCCATCACCATCATCGATGTCGGTAACGGCCTGAAGAAGAGCAGCGTCAACGCCGGTCTCTGCAAGGGATGCGGATGCTGTGTAGCTGCCTGCCCGTCGGGTGCCATGGAACAGAAAGGATTCAAGGGCAACCAGATCATCGCTGAGATCGACGCTTGCCTTGACTACCCCGTAGGAGGGGAGTGATTAAAATGGCAGATTTCGAACCAAGAATCGTAACGTTCTGCTGCAACTGGTGCTCATACGCCGGGGCAGACGGTGCGGGAGTCGCCAGGCTTCAGATGCCGACGAACTTCCGTATCATAAGGACGATGTGCTCCGCAAGGGTCGACCCCGAGTACGTTCTCAGGGCCTTCTCCAAAGGAGCAGACGGTGTCATGATCCTCGGTTGCCACCCTGGTGACTGCCACTACATCGGCGGAAACTACAGGGCAAGGAGAAGAATCGCACTCTTGAGGATGGTCCTCGAGCAGTACGGATTCGACCCCAAGAGACTGAAACTCGAGTGGGTCTCCGCATCTGAGGGAGAGAAGTTCCAGAAGACCGTCGTCGACTTCGTCGACACGGTCAAGGCTCTCGGCCCGTCGCCGGTCAAGAAATTGGAAAAGGAGGAGTGAATATGGGATTCGTCGACAAATTGAAGGGTGCATTCCACAAGAAGGATAAGAAAGAGGAATGCGACTGCGGCTGCGCCGACAAGAAGAAGGCCGCCGCCCCCGCTAAGAAGGCAGCGGCAGCCGCCGCACCGGCGGCCGCAAAGGCAGCCAAGAAAGCAAAGTACGTCGCTGACTCCCCGATCGAGGGATTCGTCCCCGATCTTCCGGCCCCCCCGAACGGCAAGATAAAGCTTGCCCTCTACTGGGCCGCCGCCTGCGGCGGATGCGATGTATCTATCCTCGACAGCGATGAGAAGGTCCTCAACATCGGCACAATGGCCGATATCGTCATGTGGCCTATCGCAGCCGACGGAAAAGAGAAGGACATCGCCGCTATGAAGGACGGAGAGATCACAGTCTCCATCATCAACGGAGCTGTAAGGAACTCGGAGAACGAGTCGATGGTCAAACTGCTCAGGCAGAAATCGGCCATCGTCGTCTGCTACGGTACCTGCGCATGCTTCGGAGGAACCCCGGCTCTCGCCAACCTCGTCAACGATGCAGATGAGGTCCTCAACTACGTCTACGCCAAGACGCCGTCATCTGCGGCGTTCCAGGCACAGTACGGACACAAGGACAAACCCATCATACCCCAGACGTCCTACCAGGCGCCCGAGGGAGAGCTGACCCTGCCGGTCGTTTACGACCTGGTGAAGTCGCTCGATCAGGTCATCGATGTGGACTACTACGTCCCGGGATGCCCGCCTACCCAGGAGACGATCGGACAGCTGCTCACCGCAGTCGTCAACTTCGTCTACAAGGGAGAGGCCCTGCCGCCCAAGGGAACGTCCATTGGTGTCACCGACAAGACGATGTGCGACGAGTGCCCCAGGCACAAAGAGAACAGAAGAATCACCAAGATCTGCGAGCCTTACGAGGTCAACGTGGACCCCGACCTCTGTCTGATGGACCAGGGCATACTCTGCCTTGGAGCAGCGACGGTCGGCGGATGCGGTGCGAAGTGTACGATAGTCGGTCAGCCCTGCCGCGGTTGCTACGGGCCGACGAAACAGGTCGAAGAACAGGGGGCCTCCATATTCACTGCGGTGGCATCGCTGTTCCCGGTCCTCGACGATGATCCGACGTGCGGAGAGGACAAGATCGCAGAGGTCATGTCTCAGATCAAGGATCCGCTCGGCTACTTCTACGCATTCACAATGTCTAAGGCATTGATCAAGGGAAGAGTCAAAGAAGGAGGTCAGTAAGATGGCTGGACCTATCATTTGGGATGAGAAGAAGAAAGTAAACTCAAAGAGTATCCTCATCGACCCGATCACCCGTCTCGAGGGACACGGCAAGATCGAGATATTCCTCGACGACAAAGGAAACGTCGAGAACGCATACTGGCAGGTTCCCGAGGTCAGAGGCTTCGAGAGATTCTGCATCGGAAGGAAGGTCACAGAGCTGAACCAGATAACTGCAAGGCTCTGCGGTGTGTGCCCCGGCGCCCACCACCTCGCTTCCACGAAGGCCATCGACGGCTGTTACAACACGAAGCCCACAGACACAGCGTTCCGCCTCAGGGATCTGTTCTACAACGCGCACTTCGTTCACAGCCACATCGCGCACTTCTACGCATTGGCAGCCCCGGACTTCGTCCTCGGACCCGGTTCCCCGGCAGCCAACAGGAACGTGCTCGGAGTCGTCGGGGCAGTCGGCCTCGAGCTCGGCGGTGCAGTTCTCAGGGCACGTTCGAAGGCCCAGAGGATACAGGCTATCATCGGCGGAAAAGCGACCCACCCCGTAATGGGAGTCCCCGGCGGTGTTACGACTGCGATCACCAAAGAGCAGCAGAACGAGATCATCAGCTACGCCGAGGATCTCGTCGGCTTCGCTCAGACGTCGATGAAGGTGTTCAAGGATGTCGTCCTTGCCAACAAGGACTACGTGGACATCATCGCGAACCCGGACCTGTACTACCAGGAGTCCTACTACATGGGACTCGTCGGCAAGGACAACACTCTTGAGTTCCACGACGGACCCGTAAGGGTCATCGACCAGAAAGGAAAGGAATTCGACAGATACGACGCATTCGACTACCTGGATCACATATCCGAGGCCGTCGAGCCCTGGTCGTACGAGAAATTCCCGTACCTCAAGAAGGTCGGATTCAAAGGAATGGTCTCCGGACCCGATTCTGGTCTGTACCGTGCGACGCCTCTGTCCAGGATCAACGTCTGCGACAGCATAAGCACGCCTATAGCCCAGGAAGAGCTGGTCAACTTCCGCAACTTCTTCAAAGATGCGGGAGTTCCCTGCGAGAACGGAAAGCCGGTCGTGCACTTCACGCTCGCCACGCACTGGGCAAGGATCATCGAGATGATCTACGCCGCAGAGCGCTGCCTCGAGAACGCACAGAACCCCGATCTCACGAACAGCGACATAAAGCAGACGGACCTTGTCCCCGGCGGACGCGGTGTCGGATGCGTCGAGGCTCCCCGCGGAACCCTGACCCACGACTACACGTGCGACGAGAACGGTATCGTGACCGCATGCAACCTTGTCGTCGGAACGACCAACAACAACGGCCCCATCAACGTGGACGTTGCCAGGGTCGCGAAGGCCTTGATCAAGAACTACGAGGTATCTCCCGGACTCTTGAACATGGTCGAGATGGCATTCAGGGCATACGACCCGTGCAACTCCTGTGCAACCCACAGCCTGCCCGGACAGATGCCTCTGACCGCGGTCATAAGGAACCACGACGGATCCGTTTACGACACGGTCACACGCGACTAAACACATTTATGGGGGATCTTTCCCCCAATTACTTTTAATTCTCCACGTATATGCGATGTCCGTCTGCAGGTACGGCCTGCAAGGAAGGCGGATGCAAAAATGGTAAGCGTAAAGTCAGTAGGGGCGATGGCAATACTATTCGGTGTCATCGTATGCGCGGGAGTGTTCATGGATTGGATCAACGTGAACACAATATTCTACCATATCTTGGACTACGGAAAGACGTTCACAGGATGGGATATCTTCAATAACAACGGGAATATGACATTCGGCGGGAACAATTATCCGTTGGCCACTTTGGCTGCCGGAGCGATAACAGTTCTGTTGGGTCTCGTCTATGCTGCGAGCAAGGGAAAGAATGCCGTCGTCGGCATATTCCTCGTGCTTCTCGGTATAGCGGCGATCGCCCTGCCGGCGTACTTTTACTACTCCGAGCTCTCGAGTCTCGTGGCTGATAATTACTACACCTGGTCGGAGCTCATAAACACGTACGTCCCGGTCAAGATGGGCCTTATCATATCGATGATCGGCGGACTGATGACGATGATCTCCGGGTTCATGGGACTCGCCGCAAAGGAATGATAAAACAAGGGGCACATCGCCCCCATCTTTCTATTTCTGGGACATCTTCAATCGGAGTCCCTGTCCTTGAATCTAGATATTCTGTCGCGGACCATAATGTCCGATACCTTTCCTAGATCTATGCCGTCCAGAAGGTATGCATGTGCATCGTCGATGTCCAGCATCCCGCTGTTCATCATCGGTCCGAGGAATTTCCCGCCGATGACATTGACCGGCGATCCCCCTAGCATCCTGTTGAATGCGGGTACTATTATGAAGTGTTTCGGGAACGTCTCATATTCTTCGTTCCCAGACACGAAATCTCCTCTGAGCCAGCATGGTTCTGTCATCTGTTTTCCGACGCCGTCCCTGAAGAGTACGGCAGGATGGTTGTGTGCCATAACGAGGGTATCGCAGCACATCACATCCTTCGACGGCCATGTATGTCCGTGGATGTACCCTACGCCGTCCAAGACCATGCCGGATGCGGGTCTGATACGGACCTTGGGCGGAAGGAACTCCTCGATGTTGGTGTCGTGGTTGCCTCTGACCACGTCGACAATATCGAATTTCTCATATAGGCGTTCGAAGAAATCGGGGATCTCGCGATACTCTTGTTTCGAAGACCCTGGCACAGCGTCCTTGACATCGCCGAGAACTATCAGGCGGTTGCAATCGCCCGAGATCCTTTCGATGGTGTCGTACATCTCCTCGGTACGGGAGACGATATGGAATCCCTTCTTCATCAGATGGGTCTCGATGCCGATATGGAGGTCGGAGATGACCAGCGTGTTCCCTACGGTCAGGGCAGGCACATCGGGGATCGGCTGTATGTCCATCTTATCCCTTTATCTCGTTCCTGATGACCTTCGCGATGTCCTCGATGAGATCGGGTGCGGTCATGCCGTACGAATAGTCGCGGAAGGCCAATTCTCCGGCCTTTCCGCATATGTATGTCCCGAGGCATCCGGAATCTAAGGGCGTCATTCCCTTTGCTATGAGAGCGGCGATGGATCCGGCAAGGGCATCGCCGGTCCCGCCGACAGTCATTGCTGCAGTGCCAGTGATGTTCCTTCTGACAGTTTTTCCATCAGAGATAATATCGGTCGGGCCCTTCAGCACGACGGTGCATTTGTATTTGGATGCGAATCTTTTTGCCGCACCCTCATCGGCATCTTCTCCGGAAAGTCTTTTGAATTCGGAATGGTGGGGTGTGAATGTGATCCCGGCATGGGATTTGATCTTCAGTCCGGCAAGGGCGGTGATGCCGTCCGCATCGACGACCATCGGCCTGTCGCATTCCTTTGCGAATCTAACTACTGCATCCTTCGTCCCCTGATCGAGTCCAAGTCCCGGTCCGATGAGCACGGCGTCGACATCTTTCGAAAGTGCCAGAAGATCGTCCACCGATGATTCTGACAGTCTGTTCCCGGGCAGACTGTGCATTATGAACGACGGCGACATGGATGCCACGGGAATGAAGCATGATTCGGGCACAGCGATATGGACGAGATCTACGCCAGTGCGCAGAGCGGCCATACCTGCCATCGCAGGTGCGCCGACATACGGTCCGCCGCCGATTATTAGCAGCCTTCCGTTCTGCCCTTTGTGAGAATCGCTGTTCGGTATCGGGTATCTCAGCATATCGCCGGGTCCGACGATGTTGTATGCGTCCTTGGGGATGCCGATATCCGCGACGACGATGTTCCCGCAGCTGCGGTGATTCATCCCTATCTTCAGATCATCGAACGTCACTGTTATCTTCGGTCTGATATGCTTGGCAGTTCCGAATCCGGATGGGACATCGCATGCGATAACGGGCTTCTTTGACGAATTGATAGCATCGATGTATTCTGCGTAAGGCTCTTTGACGTCGCCCCTGATCCCGGTACCGAGGACGCAATCCACGATGACATCGTAGTCATCCAGAGAGATATTCTTGAATTTGATCGGTTTTTTAGAAAGTTTGGAGTACTGTTTCTTCGCAGCATCCGTCTTGGGGGCGGAGAATATCGATACCGTGACATTCTTCTTTCCGAGGATGTTTGCTGCCGCGAAACCGTCCCCGCCGTTGTTGCCGGTACCGCATACGAAAAGGATCCTCTGACCGTCGAACAGATCGACCACCACATCGGCTAACGCCGCTCCGGCGTTCTCCATCAGAGCATCTACGCTGATGCCCAGGTTTTCAGAATTTCTGTCCAGGATCTTAGAATCCAACGGGGAGATCATACCGTTTAATCGGTAAGCGACTATAATAATGCTTACTGGCTGCTGTTCTTTACGAGTATCTCGCCGATCTTCGGGAGCATGTCGGTCTTTTTGATGACTCCCTTTTCGACGCGTACGCAGCCTTTCTTAGCTGCCCAGTTGCTCGGATATGCGGCGTTCTCCTCGATCTTGTATTCCAAGTCGAGTATCATAGCTCCCTTCGCTATGATATCTAAGTCCGGATCTTCGACGCACAGGCTCTTGGGGAGTCTCCTTCCTTCCGAGCGCGTCCTGTTGATATCGAAGTATTCCGGCCAAAGGACGATTGCATTATCGTCGTCGTACGTCATGTTAATCAAGAAGAGATTGTTGGAAAAGGTTTAGAACTTACGCAATCAGAATCGCGTTCACGGCGCCGTCCTGGCCAGGCCTGGACGAAACGATGGCATCTCCGATCTCAGTCTCGATCGTCGCACCCTTGTTGAGGATGTTACGCTGGATGTAGTTCGGGTCAGCCGGGTTTGCCTTGACGTTTGTAATCTTAACTTTCTTAACGGTGTTGGTCTTTTTGTCAACAACGTTAGCGAATTCTGCTGCGAGCATTCCAACCCTGACATTTCCACCGACAACGCGGTACTGCCTGAGGCTCTGTGCGCCTATCTTGGTGTACTGCTTTTCTCTGCCGATTTCAAATTTCTTCTTGTTAGCACTGGGAACACGTCTTCCGCCAGTGGGCTTCCTTCTGGATTTACCTTGCCAAAGTGCCATGATTGCTCAGCTCCTTAAACATGGTTCTATATTTAAACCTTTATGTGCGGACGTTTTCCGCATATTCAGTCGCACGGCCCTACGGCCTTGGCCGAAACAATGTCGCCTTCGACGTCGAGTATGACCGCGTGTCCGTCCCTTGCCGGTCCAGGATTGATGAAGAGGGTCCCTTCGATGCTCTTTATCCCGATAGCCTCATGGATATGCCCGGAAAGGGCCGCGATAGGATGGAATTCACCCCCGATCGCCCTTATGGATGGGCTCCCGACGTTCAGGCCCGACGGTATCTCGTCGAGTATCCCGTAGGACGGCGCGTGCGTCATGAGGATCATATTGGGGCTGGAGATCTTTTCGAGCTTCTCTTTGATCTCTATCTCCGAAAGTTCGTTCGGAGTCCTGAACGTCGTCGGGTTGGACGCTCCGAGAGCGGCGAATCTGATGCCGTCGATCTCGAAAGCGGTATCGTTCACGCTGTGGACGATGCCGGCGACCTTCTCCGTAATCTCGGGGGGATCGCAGTTCCCGGGGATGAAGTAGACCTCTCTCTTGAACTTCTTCAGAAGCTCCTCTCCGTCCTCGCATGTGCCGAAATCGGTCACGTCGCCGAGGAACAGGATCGCCCTGACGTCGTATTCGTCGGCGAGAGAGTTGATCCATTCGATAGCAGAGCTCTTTTGATGTAGGTCGGTCACGACCAGGAATTTCATGGAGAAGATTTATTCTGTCTTTATAATAAAAGTTTCCGTATCCGGATTCAATATTATCGTTGAAACTGCAGCGCATCGCAGTTACGCGGACGGCGGCACAAGATCTGACGGAACGACGTTCCTGTTTGCCTCTTATAGTTTTGTATATAGAAAACCGTGTTCGGTAATTCGATTTGTATCTGAACAGATTCGGAATAGCCAACACGATATGAACTGCATCACTTTGCCGTAGACCAGATTCGCCCGGATTCGGTCACCTCCCCCCTCCTTCGTTTAAATATCAGTACGGAGAGTCGTACCCATGGACGGGAAAGGACGCAAAGCAATGTCGGTACGTCTCTATCCGAATCCGAGTACGGCCAAGGCCTTGGAGTCGGCGTTGGAAGGTTCCCGTCTGCTTTACAACATGCTTCTTGAGGAATGTATCGGTATCCATGAGAAAGGCGAGCCGTTCCCCGGAAAGTACGGGATGTATCCCCTCACTATGGAATTGAGGAAGAACATATCTGACGATCTACTGGCCCATATGTATTCGCAGGTTCAGCAGGACGTTGGGTTTCGTATTGACTTTGCATTTAAGAGGTTCTTCGACAGGTGCAGGAACGGCGGCGTGCCCGGATTCCCGAGATTCAAGGGAAAGGGCCGCTTCAGATCATTCACTTACACGCAAAGCGGATTCTCCGTCGCCGGCGACCGTCTGAAACTGAGCAAGATCGGCGAGATCAGATTCCGCGGAGGATATGTTATTCGAGGAAAGATCAAGACCTGTACCGTTACGAGGAAATCGACGGGCAAATGGTTCGCATCCGTAGTATATGAGCCGGAGGCCGTCGGCGAGGGCAATATATTACTAGAAGAGAAGAAGACCTCGGTGGGCATAGATCTCGGCGTAAGCAGATTCGCAACGC
>CAZXIY010000020.1:0-21014 GCA_964640935.1 uncultured Methanomassiliicoccales archaeon | reverse complement strand
GGCATCCAGGACCTCTGTCCGAGCGGGACACCGATATCCTGGTTCATCATGGGGATTCCACGTGCTTTCGCGATCTTGTTAGCTGCTTCTACGAACTCGACTTTCCTTTTGGACTGTTTCCATCCGCCGTAGCAGTAGTATTTCGTGTGAACGTCTGTAGGGTCCTCTTTGAACTTTTTCTTACAGGCGTCCATGAACAACCTTTCTTTCTTTGCCATTGTTTAGGCCCCCTTCACTTTGTAGGGCTGGTAGCCACCGAGCGTTCTCAGCTTGTGGATCCTGAGTCCGTATGCGGTAACTTCTTTGTCGTCTCTCATGTCGACGCCGTCTGCTCTGAAGATCGTTGTCCTCTTCTTGAGGTCTTCCATCTTTGCGGGCTTTCCGACCGAGATCTTCCTGTCGAGAGGCAGTGCGACCTGGTCTTTCACGTAGACGACTTCTTTCTTCTGATCGTCCCAGACGTACCTCTGCCAGGCATCGAACATAAGTCCGTGCTCGTCCAGACGGCATGCGTGTCCGTGAACGGTCGCTCCCCTGATTCCGGTAAGTGCCGGGTCAAAGGTCTCGTTGTCGATCATCTCTTTTGCGAGTTTCTCGAGGTCTCTCTCACGCATCTCGATGATCTGCCTTCCGGACAGGGTACCCGTGTCGAGTCCTCTGTACCTGGACAGGTACATCCATGCCCTCTGGTAGGGCGAGATGGGCGCAAAGTAGACCGAGTCCGTGAACTGGATGTACCTTACACGGTCTCCGTGTTTTGCTCCCTCGATAGGCGTGACGAGCGCCCTTATGGGGCAGTCAGGCTCTTTTCCCTCTTCGATCGGAGGGTGAATGGACTTGTATTCCTCACCGGGGTTGCGGTGTCCCATGATCCTGACAACGTCATCCATGGAGACATCACGCAGTTTTTTCAAGCCCTGTTTCGGATCCATGTATCTGCGCCTGTTTTTAGCGGGGATACTGTTTCCGGGGTAGAATTGTCTCTTATATGCCATATTTAGCACCTCAGTAATAGTCAGCCAATGACGGTCTGTACTTCGAGTATCTTCCGACTTCAATGCTGTATCCGAACGGTATGACTGGCTTCACAGCCTCGTCGATCTGCTTGACAACCTCGTCGAGCTCTTCCTGGTCCTTGACGGCAAGTTCTATGTAGATGTCGCCGACAAGATGGGTGAGTTCGATATCTTTTCCGTTGAAATTGATCGTTTTTCTCTCGGAATGGTTGTTTGCAATCCCTTTGTTAGGTCCGCTGTTTATCGTAGCGGGAATGCTCTCGCCACTCAGATTGATTTGCCGGATCTTCTTCACAGTCACTACTGCGTTAAGCACCTTTTCGGTCGTGTCCGCAGAAAGCAGACGTACGGTCGTTATTCTCACTTCTGGGAGCGGTACTCCCGCATAGTTGGGCTCTGAATTTTCTTCGATACTCGTCATATTCACCATCACAGCTTCTTCGCGATTTTCTTGGCCTCCGCGCCAACGATCTGCATCGGTGAGTTGAATTCCTTCATGTCACCGAACACTTCTTTGAACAATCCAGACGTCGCCTCAGCCGAGAAGGTCTGTGTTCCGCCGTCGAGACAGTTTCCTGCCGTAACTGCGGGGATCAAGACACCTTTCGAGTGCTTTGTAACGACGTGGTTTCCGTGGAACAGTCCCGGGCCGCCGCCACCATAGATGGAGTGCGAGAAGAATGACATTCCTACGCAAACACCCATCGAGCGTCCGTAATCTGCAGACGTCAATCCGGTCTCGTGCTCGAGAAGGTCGTTGAAGTACAAGATTGTTGCAGGGATACCCTGGCAAGCCCTTGCTGCACCGACGTTCACCATTACTGCTGCTACCTGTCCTACTGCCGCGTAAGCGTTCCAGAGGGGCAAGTCATCGGTCGTGTAGACGTTGTATCCGCTGGGGAGCGTCTCTTTCACCCTGATGACACCGTCGTCGATTGCCCTCTCCATGAGGGATTCGATAACGGTTCCGACAGTTCCGGTCTTTCCGTTCTTCTTAACGATGCTGTAAAGCATGTTGTTGGCGTTCAGTCCCTCGTATGCGAGTGCGAGGAGGTGTCCTCTCTCGAAGGGGCCGATTGCGTCACCCATTTCGAATGCCGCGGTCTGCTCGAACAGTGCCGAAAGTGCAACACCCTGCATTGCGTTCCTTCCGACCAGTGCGACGACGTGGTTCGACATGATGTTCCTGAGTGCGTATCCTGCCCCCTCGTTGTTCTGCGGAACTTCGAGGATGGATTTAACGTTCGCACCGGTGAACGTCATTGTCTGCGGGTATCTTCCCCATACGGCTCCCTTGACCATGTTGGCCTTGTACATCGGGATCTTGAATTCATCGATGATTGCCTGCACGGTTGCTGCCGCTACTGCCGTGAATCCAGTTGTGTACTCGACTCCGGCGTTGATTCTTGCCTCAGGTACGATCGCTACAAGGCTCTTTCCCTCGCCTTTGACGTGGACAAGCGTGTCATCGTCAGCGGATACCTGGATCATTTCTTTGATTGCTGCTGCAATCTTGTTTGCGTTTTTGACGAGCGGGATGTCAATCTCTTTTCCTTTGATGACTGCTCCGTCGCCGCCCATCGAACCGGTCTTGAGAGATTTCTCAATTCCGGCAAGGTTGACAGCCACGGTCCTCTCGGTCATTGATGCGATTTTCTTGATCGCATTGTTGCGCAACGGGCTGATGGCTTCCAGAGGAATATCTTTCGCGATGCGTTTTCCCCTGTCGTCATACAAGTCAATTACGTCCTCGTATTTTGGCATTTCATACCTCCGTTTATTTAATAAATCAGCAAAAGGGCGAACCTTTTTGCCTCCCCTTGCAGAAAGGGGACTATGTTGGTAGGATATAAAACCATCATAAAATGCGATTTTACGTATGTTAAGTTGAGAATTAACGATAATTTAGTCTTTATAAAGGATTTCCCACTTACATGATTTGCGTACAGTATTTGATATTTAATGATATGTTATTAATGAAAAAAATAGCCGTTTCAACCGCGTTTCGGCCATCTTCCGCAGGATCTGAGCCCTTCGCGTTCCGGATCCATGGTCGAAACTTCCATTCCCGGGACGATCGCCCTGACCGTCGGCACGTTGATCTCGGGACGCGTAAGATCGACTATGACCACCCTGTCGAACCCTTTGTCCATGAGCTCCCCGAGCACCGCCTCGATGTCATCCAACACGTACGGCGTGGATTCGTCCTTCATATCCGAAAGACGGACTCTCTTCTGCGAATCACCGTACCACATCCTGTTGACGGCCTTGATCTTCTCGTAGCCCATCTCTTTAGTCGCCTTCTGGAGATTGGCATTCACCTTCAGACCGTGCTTGTGCGTGGTCCTGCTCTGGGCCACCTCGGTCAACGCTCTGACCGCCGCTATCTCTGGGTTCAGGTGCGTTCCGACGCCGATGTCCAGCATCTCGGGATCCTTCGTCCTCACATCATCGGACGCCGCTCCGATCGTCGTCACTCCGACGTCGCTGGTCAGATCCTTCAGATGGATCTCCACCCCGTTGTCCCTGAAATGCCTCAGTAATTCCGCGGGAACGCTGTCCTCGTCCGTCACGACTATGTCGGCATTCGATGACTCGAACTCCTCGGCGATGGACCATGCGTCACGTTCGATGACCTCGAACAGAGCATGGAGTATGGCCTCCTCAATGGTGTTCCCGGAAGCTATGCCGTTGGTATGGTATCTGAACAGCTGGAGATCGCCGTCAGGATAATACGGATAGAAAACGGCACACGCGGGGATCCAGACCTCTTCCCCCTGCATGAGATCGTATCCCGTTGTCCACGCTATGGTGGCGTTCTCGACGTAGCCGAGCACACGTACCGGGAGTATGAGATCCACAGGGTCGATTATCGGTCCGTTGTTCCTCGCCTGCTCGACAGTGCCGTAGACAACCTCATCGCTGTCCCTCTGCTCGGCGCTGTATCTCTCCATCGCCTCCATGACGGCGGACGCCTTGGCCTGATCGACGGTCGGACCTTTGCCGTTGTAGTTCCCGAAGGTCCCTTTCGCGGTATTCTTGCGATACACCGAGAATACGGGTATGCCAATGTTGTCCTTGTCCGTGATATCCTCTACGGGTTCCATGCCGACCTTCGCCAGGAGCGGAATGACCCTGTCGAGGGTCTCCTTGGGAAGAACGGTCCTGATACCGGTCTCGGACGACACTTTCGGGCAACGATTGAGATCCATGGGGCAGGTGATGCTCTATTCGATAATCAACCTTTAGTTTGTTCGGGGCTGAGAGGGCTGTAGAGGTCCAGGTCCGCATTCTCGTTCATCGTAACGCCCTCGACGATGATGTCGACTTCGACGTTCCTGACGCTGGGCATCTTGAGAAGTTTGGTCTGTATCATCTCGTAAAGTTCGTCGACGTTCCTGGTGTACACTTCGCAGACTATGTTGTGGTCGCCGAACGTCTTGTAGATGAATCCGATCTCCGGGTACAGTTTCAGCTGATCGATGACCACCGATACGGGGTTGCCCACGATCTGCATAGAAACGAGCGATTTCATGACGCCGATCTTGGATGTGTCGACATCAAGGGAGTAACGCACGATCGTCCTGTCGTCTTCCATCTTCGCCACGCGGCGGCTGACGGTCGCTTTCGACGTTCCGAGAGAATCGCCGATGACCCCCAACGGGGTCCTCGAGTCCACTCTGAGCTTCTTCAGTATATCCACATCTTTCTTGTCGAGACCGCCGGACATGTTATGCAACAATGTCGGATAATGATAATATGTTTACGGAACAAAATGGCATTATTATAAGTATAAGTGAGAAATTGTTAAAGGCGTACCTGCGCCGAAAAGAATATTGGCGGCATCCCTGAAAGGGACACCGCTGGGAACGATCAGTCCCTCTTCGCCTTTGTAAGGACACCATCCTTGTAGATCTCGAGTGTGTCGACCATGCCGGGTATGAGTTTGTACGGGACTCCGATGGCCATCTCGTCGGCCTTCATGTCCGTCTTCTTTCTGCATCCGAAACATCCGATGGAGATGTTCGGCTTTCCGGTGACGATCGGCACGGCCGTCGTATCCTCGCAGGCACACTGGAACGGAGCGGTGCTGTACTGCACGCGTCCGCCGGTCTTGCGGGTGTAAAGCCCCTCGAACCAGTAGATCCTCTCCGGGATATCGACGAATATCACGACGTCGGGGGCGAAATTCGCATCCTTGAGGGGACATACGACCTCTCCGTCCGTGTCGTATTTGATATCGATACGCTGGTCGATCATCGCTTTCGCGGCGGCAGGCGATTCGTGGATCCCCATGTTGGCGTGGAACTCTCCGTTCGCCACCTTCTCGGGCGTCTTCAGCATACCGAGGCAGGATGCTCCGACATTGCAGCCCTCCATGTCCGTAGGCATCTTGTAACTGTTGCCGTTCTTCGCCCCCATGATCGCCTGACAGTGGCTGAGCTGCTTATCCGGCAGATTGTAGCCCTCCGGGAACGCCTCTCCTTTTTTGATAAGTTTGACGGCGACCGGCTCGTGCCTGAGCATGAGTATGGTCTTAAGTCTCTCCGCATACTTCGCGTTTTCCGCTTTGCATGTCATGAGATTTTTAACGTCGTTTATTGGGATAAAGATTACGTCCGCGAACATGCACGCCAGCAGGTCGGTCGTATAATAGAAGTGATGTTAAGTGTGAAAAGGGGGCCGAAGCCCCCTGTTGTTCTCAAAGCTCGTAGGTGACCTTGAGGTCGTTGAACCTGTAGACCTTCTCCGTGCAGTGGAACTCGCATGCCTGACATGCAGTACCGAGACAGAGGTCCGAACGAACGTTGATCTGCGGTTTCCCGTCGACCATGACGACCTTGAGGGCACGTTCCGGGCACTGGCGCTCGCACTTCTTGCAGCCGGTGCATCCCTCGAAACTTGCCTTCATGATCATTCCGACCTTCTCGAGCGTGTGCAGACCCGCACCCACATCTGGTATATCGGACTTCACGAGTCTCTTGCATACCTTCGGCGTCACGATCTCCGGGAGCTTCGGGAATCCGGAGGAGACCATCATATCGTTGTACATCTCCATGCCCATTCCCTCGGTCCAATACGAGAGCTCGAGGATGTACATATCCTCGAATTTCTGGGAACCGGCGAACATTATGTGGTTCGCAGAGATCGAATTGGCGACATCCTGCATCATGTCCAGGGCGTTGTCGTCCTTCAGGAGGTCGTGCGACATCATGAGCGATGTGTTACCGAGCTGATAGACCTCTTCCAGGACACGTGGGATCATTCCGCAATACTGTGCCTTTATAGGATCTACGTATGTTCCGGACGCTCCTGCCATGTACATGGTCTTGACGTCGCTGTCGGACAGTCCGACCTCGTACATCAGCGTGCGGTGCCCTGCTCTTATGGCTCCCATGGCCTTTCCGGCCTCGCTGACATCCAGATCCGAGAGATAGATCCCGTTGGTGAGGTGTATCTTGTGATCCGGCGTGGATATTCCGGGGAGCTGTATCACTCCCGACTTGAGTCCTTCCGCTATGCACGAGACCACACCCGTTCCGGTGACGCCTCTTGCCGTGTAATCAAGGATCCTGACCTCTTTCCCGGTGGCCGGGTCGACCTTGGACACCGCTATCGGGACGAGCTTGTCGTCCAGAACAGAGTTCTTCCATGTGCCGTCCTCGCAGATGTCCACATCGGATATCGCATGCGGCGACGCCAGCATACCGTACTCTATTGACTGGCCTTCCATGGCCGGTCCGGCGGCCGCAGAACCCGAATAGAGCTCTCCGTCGTAGTAGAGACCCATCTCCGCGTTCGTGCCGTAATCGGTGACCATGCACGTCTCTTTCTTATCCAGCATGCCGGACTTGATTATCATCGCCAGAGCGTCGGCTCCGATCTCGTGCCTGATCGCCGGCGGTATGAGCACCTGGGTCTCGGGATCCAATCCGAGGAGACCTATCGTCCCCGCAGTCGTCGTGTGCGCCTTCCTGGACGGAGCGACCACGCCGAGGTGGGCGAGCTTGTTCTTTCCGGCGAACGCCAGGTCGCGGACCTCGATGTCCTCGAAGAGCGAGAGCTGTATGGGATTTCCGCAGACGGAGACTTTCTTTACTTCCTTCAGCTTGTCCTTTCCGTACAGGCACATCAGATCGTAGATGGTCTGCATTATTATCTGGTGGGTCGTCTGTCTCCCGGAATTCATCCAGAAATGAAGATGATCCATGATGTTCGCACCCGGGAGTGGGTGCCTGACCGTGATTGCAGTGTCGAGGATCTTGGCCTTCTTGTCCAGATCGACCAAATGCGACCTGAAACCGCTCGTTCCAAGATCGAGTGCTATTCCGTATGCCATGGCTATTGCCTCTTAACGCTGAATAGGATTGCATCCTATTTAATCTGGGTAGTGATTGAACAGTTAGAGCGTACGAATCACAGAGCAATCGTGCAATGTCGGACAGAAGTGTAAAAGGGGTTGAATGGAAAAAGTTTGAGGGTTGTCTCGGAACGTTTATCCCTTGACACCGCGGACGACTGCCTTGAGGTTCTCGTCGGAGATGAGTGCGGAAAGTCCGCATCCGGGCGAGATGATGTTGAATCCCGCTTTGACGATCCTCTTTGCTGCTGCCTCACACTCTGCAGGGGTTCCCTGGAGCAGCGGGTGAACGACACCGATGTTTCCGACCAGTGCGCAGCGTCCGTTGACGTGCTTGACAGCGACTTCGGAGTCGACCTTCTCCTCGATGGAGATTCCGGTTACGCCTGTTGCTATCATGTGGTCGAGGATCGGGAGTGTGTCGCCGCAGATGTGCAGGACAGTGTCCGCTCCTTTCGTTGCCGCAAGGGATGCCTTGACGTATTTTCCGGAGTATTCTGTGAACATGTCGGGGGACAGAAGGTCAGTCGAGGACGAAGGCTCGGACATCTGGATGATGTCTGCGCCGGCGTCCGAAAGTGCCTGGCAGTATCCCTTTACGATGGGGTTGACAGCGTCGACCCACTTCACTACCTCTTCTGGGTTCATCATGATACCGAAGACGAGGTTCTCTGTCGAGACGAGGTGTCCGGCGAGCGTGAACGGACCGGTGTTTCCGGCGATGACCGGGTACTCTGCTCCGTACTTCTTCTTCATGATCTTGACTGCATCGATAACGGTCTTGGGCCTGCCGCCGGAGATGAACTCCTCAAGGGACATGAGGTTGGGCTCATCGTATTCGTCAGTCATAGGGTCGAATTTGAAGGGGTGTTTTTTCAGCATAGGGGTCCTGTCTCTTTTTCCGGGATCCACAACGCATCCGAGTCTCTCAGCCTCTGCTGTGAGACAGAATGATGCTCTGACAGCCTCGAATCCGTACACTGTTGCCTGGCCGGCACCGAGTGTTGCCATCATTTCGGGGTTCGAGTGCGCTTCTGGCCACGATACGCCGAGTGCATCCATCTGTCCGATGGTCGCGCTCTGCGTAAAGACCGCCACCGGCGGCCTGTCCAGCTTCTCTTGTTTCATTGCTGCAAGTACTCTTTCTCTTGGAGTCATTGACATGATGAGTATTCTCCTCTGGTGTCCAGCAATGCTCCCAAGTTATAAAACCTGATTGGTGAAGCACTCCGAAGAGCGGAAACTCTTAACAATAGAAGAAAAAAGGGAGAGGTTTGAGGGTATGGCCTTCACGATCCCTCGGGCGGATCCCCTATCGCTCTCGATATTACCTCAACGTAATTGACGGTCCTCGCGAGCCCTTCGTCCTCCCAATTTCCGACGCCGCCCTCCGTCGACATATACGTCTTTATCTTCGATGACGTAACGACGTTCTTGGCACCGTATCCCTTGATCTTCGATTCGAGATAGGCCTCAAGACTGCGTTTGGCCGATGCGATGGCCGTATCGAGATGCGTGTGGTACGACGACCCCATGAACGGGACCGTGGACAGGAATCTGTAATCCGGTGTGGGCACAATCGTCGCCGAGAGCGACTCGGCTATCTTGCTGGCAACGGCCCCTATAGCATTACCGACATCGTTGTTCTCCGGAAACAGGACCTTCGCACCGACCCTCTCGCCGAGATCTGACATCATGAACTTTGACGGGGCTCCGATGCCTATTATCGGTATGTTGAACATGGCCTTCATGTCCATGTATGATGTGTGGTTGAGCGTCAGCATCCTTCTCATCATCAATTCCGAACCGTTGTCGCGCCAGTCGAGCATCTGATCGTCCAGCATCTTGGTCATTATCGCCTCCGCGACCTTCATCTTGACCTCGTCGAACAGGACCTTTGCCGCCTGCTTCTCGGTCATTCCGAGCTTCTCTCCTATCGCATGTATCCCGGCGCGGGCCCCTTCCTTGTTGCCGTTCTCGAACATACCGTAGTAGACCATGATGTCCGTTGGCGTCAGGGACGAAAGCACAACCGCCCCGCGGTTCACGAGCTTAGCGAGTTCGTCATCGATGATCCAAAGGCCTTCGACGGAATCCCTCACCTGCATGGAGTCCATAGGGCCCTTGCCGACCATGGAATTGTAGACGCGGAGATCTCTTTCCGTCATTCCCCTGAGGTCCGCATCGTCCACCGCCTCGTAGTAATCGTACACATCCGTGAGCATTATCTTTCCAACGACATTCGGACATCTTTCCGAGAAAGTCGACAGAGGCACCACCCTTTCCGGCCCGACCTTGAACATCGTCCCGGAGAGTGATATGCGGGAGTCCCCGCCCAGAGCGACGGTGTACATGTCCACCGCCTTCACGCGGGTCCTCCATTTTCCGACGGCGGCGCCTTCGAACTGTATCTGCGGGAATCCGTCCTCCATTATCGCTATATCCGTGGAGGTCCCGCCGATATCGACCATGACGCAGTCGTTCAGCCCCGATATGACCTTTCCGCCCATCGAGCTGGCGGCCGGCCCAGAGAGGATCGTCTCGACCGGGTACTGCCTCGCCTCTTTGAGCGTCATGACGGAACCGTCGCCCTTGTAGGCCATTATCGGCGCGTTGATGCCTTTCTCCCTGAACGTCTTCTCCACGTCGTCAAAGAACTTGCTGACGATGGGTATCAGTTTGGCATTCAGAACGGCGGTCTCGGCCCTCATGTCGATCCCCAATGCCGCGGACAGTTCGTGCCCGGCGACGGTCGGGAGACCGGTCATCTCCATGGCGAGCTCTTTCACCTTCTTCTCCTGCGACGGATTCGCGTTCGCGAACAATCCGGATATCGCTATCGCGTCGACCCCTTCGGACACGGTCCTTATCGCCGCCACGACCTCGTCCTTCGACATGGCCGCTATTGCCCTCCCTTTGCTGTCGCATCCGCCTTTGACGAAGACCTGCCTCTTCTCCCCGAAACTCACAGGGCTCATCGGATCCCATCCGATCAAGATGAGACCGACTTCCCCGCCGCTGCCCTCCAGGATCGAGTTCGTCGCCAGCGTGGTCGAGATACCGACCATAGAAATATCGGACGGCCTGACATCGCAGGACGAGAATACCGCATCGACCGATTTGTAAAGACCTATCGAGAGATCGTGATGTGTCGTCGGCGATTTCTTCTTGGCCACCACCGAGTAATCATCCAGATCGACAACCACCGCGTCGGTGTATGTCCCGCCGGTATCTATGCCGAGACCGTATCTGACGGACGATACCTTCTCATCATCTTCGGAGTACGTATCCGGTTCCACCAGACCGACGCCCTCGACCAGCTTTCCAAGATAGCCGGAGACCTTCTCGCGCTTCTTGGTGGCCGAATTGTATCTTGTGGTTTGGAAATAGACGTAATAGGAATTGCCGGATTTCTTGACATCGAAACATTTCCTTCCGGCTTCCTTCTCGACGCGGATCCAATCCTGGACCCATTGATCGAACTCGGACCTCTGCACCATAACGGGATGATTTTGATGTCCGTATTAAAGCATACCGTATAACGTCTCCGAAATCGCGTCAAAAATTATACGGTATGGTATTCCGAGATTCAGAGAACAGGAAATAAGGGGTTTGGGGGAAAAGGTTTGATGATTCCGGATCTAAATTTAGATTCCGAGGAACTTCGATGCAACGTGGGATGCCTCGACTGCGTCGTAGGACCATCCGTCTGCACCGATCTGGTCGGCGAACTCTTTCGAGGTTGCGCCGCCGCCGATCATTGTCTTGATCTTGCCTTTCAGTCCCTCTTCCTTGAGGATGCTCTCCATCTCTTTCATGCCGGCGAGTGTCGGGGTCATGAGTGTGGACTCTGCGATGACGGTTGCGCCCTCATCCTTGGCTTTCTGGACCATGTCCTTGATCGGGACATCTTTGCCCATGTCGTAGATTGTGAGTCCGAGACCGGTGAGCATTGCTTTCACGATGTTCTTTCCGATGTCGTGGACATCTCCCTCGACAACACCGAGAACGACCTTTCCTTTGGTCTCTCCGCCATCTCCGATGAGCATCGGGAGAACGAGGTTAAGTCCCTGGTAAAGCGTGTTGGCCGACAGAAGAACCTGCGGGAGGAAGTACTGCTTTGCGGCGTACTTGTCACCGACGATTGCCATTGCTTTCGACAAGCCGTTGAAGATGATGTCTTTCGCATCGTGTCCGGCGTCCAGGCATTTCTGTGTTGCGTCTTTCGCTTCTTTGATTTTTCCTTTGACGACGATGTCAATCAATGCGTCCATTTCTGCGCTCATTTGTTATTCCTCCATCTGCTTTGAGATGTGGACCTTCAATCCAAATGATTTGACTTAAAGCCTTGTATGGATGGATAATATATCCATGAGCCATACATACGCGCGTATAATAGAGGGGTATAAAAAGACTTTTCTTTAACTTTGTTAACATTCACTATAGTTGAATGTTGCCTATTTCGCCGAGCTTTCCAAGCGGAAGTATACCCATATCCGATATGCCGTAAACGTCCGCGTCATCGGTATCTGCGGCCTTGCATGCAGGGGACATGAAAGACTCCGGACCGGTCAGCGAAAGATCGGATCCCATCGACAGAGGGCTGAACGGCGGTATGACGATTATGCCTTCTTTTTTCATGTGCAGGAAGCACTGCAGTTTCATCCCGCCGCTTACTGCACCGGATATGCGCACAGAAGGGTGCTCGTGGCCGATGATGACGGGACGTTTTCCGCTGTCCTCGTGGCCGTGCTCCATCCTGAATCCGCACATATCGACGTAATCGACGGCCATCAGCCCCGTTTCCTGCAATATGTTCTGAAGGAAATTGTCATGGTTGCCTTTCACGACGATGACGTCCGCTGCCCTCATGAGCAGATCGACGATGTAACGCACCTCTTCCTTGCCCTCGAGCCTTGTCCTTCTGAAGTCGTGCTTTATGTCGCCGAGAAGGACGATCCTCTTCGGCTCGTACTCGCAGATTATCCTGTTCAATGCGTCGCGGATCGACCAGGTGTTGAACCTTGGAATATACATCCCTTCCTCTTCCAGCGCCTTCTCGTATCCGAGATGCAGGTCTCCGAGCACAACTGTGGGGCCGTCGTCCAGGACAAGGCACCTGTCGTTGGTCACCCTCACCCCCGGAAGGATCTCCAGAGATTCCATTTCAGGACCTCTTTTCCGTGTCGACGCCGTCTGTCCGCCACATGTCTCGATCGCACATCGATCCGCTACATGCGTACCGCCGATAAATCATGTCGCTTCGTGTCCCGACGAACGGTGCGACAGCGGCCATCATGAGAGTGGGGCGTGCAATGGCAATTAATTTGAACGATACCGCGGATACGGTCACGATGATAGAGAACACGTTCCTGATCGCCCCCGGCATCGGCCCTAAGAAGGAGAGGTCCATCTGGTCCGGCGGCACGATCACATGGGACGATTTTCTCTCTGCCAGCGATATTGACGGGATCTCCGAGAAGGTCAAAAGGAAATGCGACCCGTACATAGAGGAAGCCCAGGGATTCCTGGACGACGATGACGCGGCCGCACTCGGCGATATGCTCGCAAGAGGCGAGCATTGGCGTCTGTACAGGAGATTCCGCGACGATGCGTCGTATCTCGACATAGAAAGCGACGGTCTGGAACGCGATTCCCTCGTGACGGTTGTGACCGTCCACAGGAAGAAGGGCACGGTCACTCTGACCCACGGCATAGACCTTGACGCGGAGACGCTGTCCGATGCTCTGGACGGAACATCGGTGCTGGTCACATTCAACGGCAGCTGCTTCGACGTCCCCGTTCTGAGGAACAGCTTCCCGGGCGTGGATCTCGACATGCCGCACTTCGACCTGAGGTTCGGATGCAGGAAGGTCGGATACAGAGGAGGCCTCAAGCACATTGAGAAAGATCTCGGTATCGGAAGATCGGACGACATTGCCGACGTGGACGGCGAGGAGGCTGTCCGTCTCTGGAAACGCTGGGAAGGACATCGCGACAGAGATGCCTTGGAGACGCTGTCCGAATACAATCGTGCGGATACGATAAATCTGGAGACGATCTCCGACGTGATATACGAAAAACTGGTGACAGACTATGCAGGTTTCGGAAAAGACACTTAGATCGCTGTCCAGGGACGCATCGTCGGCCGCCAGATTGATAAAAAATTCTAGCGACATCCTGATCGTCTCTCACATAGACGCGGACGGCATCAGTTCCGCTGCCATCGCATCCGAGACATGCAGACGTCTCGGTAAGGAGCATGACATCCTTTTCGCGAAGAAGATGGATGAATCCACCATAGCCGCCGTGAACAGCAGCAAACAGTCGCTCGTATGGATCGCCGATCTGGGAAGCGGATACATATCCGAATTCACCAAAGATGGGCTTGTCATCACAGATCACCATGTTCCCGACGCGAAATGGAAGAACGGACAGACGCTCCTGGATAATTTCCGCAAGGTAGCTCACGTGAATCCGCACAACTACGGCGTGGACGGATCCCTGGACGCCTGCGGGTCATCGATGACATACTTCGTGTCGAAGGCCATCGATCCTGCCAACACCGATCTTGCCTTCATGGCCGTCGTCGGATCCTGCGGAGATCTTCAGGACCGCCAGGAATCGTGCCTTACCGGACTCAACAGGATGGTCCTAGACGATGCCGTATCCTCTGGCGTCGTGGACATAGAGACGGACATAAGACTGTTCGGACGCGAATCCAGACCGTTGGTCCAGTTCCTGCAGTACAGCAGCGACCCGGAGATACCTGGCCTCAGCAACGACAATGTCGCGTGCTCGAGATTCTATTCAGGGCTGGACATAAGCCTCAAGAACGGCAGCAAGCTCCGCGTCTGGGACGATCTGTCCGAGGACGAGAAGAAACGCGCCACCGATTCCATTCTGAGCCTGGTCTCGGACACCGACAGGAAGAGACTGTACGGCGAAGTGTACACCCTGCCGAAATTCTCGAGGGAGAGCGGACTGCACGATGCGAAGGAATTCGCCACCGCACTGAACTCCTGCGGAAGATACGACGATGCCGACACGGGTCTGAGGATGTGTTTCGGAGACGAAGATGCTGTCAGGGATGCCATGGACAACCGCGCAGAGCACAGGAGGAACATCTCCGCTGCCCTGTCCTACGTCAAACAGAACGACCTGATACGCGTCAGGAAGTACATACAGTACTTCGATGCCGGAACGAACGTCAAAGAAACGGTCGTGGGCATAGTGGCCGGGATGATCCTCGGCACGGAAGGCTTCAGGAAGGACCTCCCCATGATAGCATTCGCAGATGCGGACGACGGCGTGAAGGTCTCTGCGAGAGCGGACCGGTCGCTTGCGGACCGCGGGCTGGACCTTTCGGTCATCATGAGCGTTGCATCGAAAATAGTGGGAGGGTACGGCGGCGGCCACAACGTCGCGGCCGGGGCCACCATACCCAAAGGGAAGGAAAAGGAATTCCTCGACGCGGTCGAGGATATGGTCTCGTCGCAGATCATTTGAGAACTGTGTAGAGCACCGCTTTCTGAGCATGCAGACGGTTCTCCGCCTGATCGAATACCACGCTCTGCGGTCCGTCGATGACCTCGTCCGTTATCTCCTGGCCGCGGTGGGCAGGGAGACAGTGCATCACGATGCAGTCTGGCTTCGCTATCGAGAGGAGCTCGCTGTTGATCTGATAATCGTGGAATATCTTAGTGGCGGTCTCGAGAGACGTCGTATCTCCCATGGAGATCCATGTGTCAGTGTAGAGTATGTCGGCATCCTTGCATGCTTCCTTCGGCTCGTGCGATGCGAGGATCTTGCTCCCGTTCTCGTCGGCTATGCGTGCCGCTCCGAGCATGATCTCCGCATTCGGCATGCGCACCGCAGGGCAGCAGGCGACCATGTCGAGGCCCATTATCGCACATGCGTAAAGCAGCGAGTTGCAGACATTGTTCCCGTCGCCGAGGTAGACGAGCTTTTTGCCGCGGAACGATCCTTTGTGCTCTTTGATGGTGACCATATCTGCCAGAGCCTGGCACGGGTGCTCGAGGTTATCGAGACCGCTGATCACCGGTACTGTGGCGGCGTCTCCGAGCCTGTCCATGATCTTGTAGTCGAAGGCACGGTACATTATCCCGTGGACGAAACGGCTCATGACCTTGGCGGTATCCTCTACCGTCTCCCCATGACCCATCTGCATCTCATGGGATGCGATATACAGCGGATGGCCTCCGAGTTCGCTGATGGCAACATCGAACGATATGCGTGTCCTGGTGCTGGGCTTCTCGAATATCATTGCGAGCGTCTTCCCCCTCAGTGGGTCCCCATGATTCCCGCGTTCCTTCTTCAGCCTGATAGCCAGGTCGACCAGCTCAGGCATGTCATCTTTCATATCCAAGACTGAAATGATGTTGCGTTTTGCCATAACTCCGTGTAAGTGACTCATTGATATTAATGTTAGTTGGATGCCGATTGATGTAAAATCGCTCCGTCCGCGGTACCTGCGGCACTGTATAATGACGGGTACCCCAATAATTCGACAGATAAACTTTATGTACAGCTAAGCAATCGCGGACTTAGTAATGGCCGGGATAGGGTAGCTTGGTTATCCTAGGGGATTGTGGATCCCTTGACTCGGGTTCAAATCTCGGTCCCGGCCCCACTATCTGCATTTTGAAATTATTCTGAGAAGGTCGCGTTATGGTCTGGAACGGAAAGATCGTCAGAGGGGAAGGGAATCGTTGGATCATCCCGAAGGACTATATGTCCGGCATGAAGACCGACGCCGTCATCTTCGCCAACGACGAGATGATCTCGCAGATAAGAGAGGACAACGCCCCGCAGCAGGCCGCCAACGTCGCATGCCTTCCCGGGATTGTCGGAAATTCCATGGCGATGCCCGATATCCACTGGGGATATGGTTTCCCGATAGGCGGTGTCGCCGCCGTGGATGCCAACAGCGGATCGATATCCCCGGGCGGGATAGGGTTCGATATCAACTGCGGCGTCAGACTCATAAAGACGGATCTGACGCTGAACGATATCGGTGGCAAGCTCGACAACCTCGTGGACGAACTCTACAAGAACGTTCCGTCCGGACTCGGATCGAAAGGTCTGACCAGGATCGGGAACAAGGAGATGGAGGAGATCCTCCAGAACGGATCCAAATGGGCCGTAGAGAACGGGTACGGCTGGGAACGCGATCTCGACACGACAGAGGAATCTGGAACAATGATGTCGGCAGATCCTTCCGCGGTCAGCGACAAGGCCCGCAAAAGAGGCCTTCCGCAGCTCGGATCCCTCGGATCCGGCAACCACTTCCTCGAAGTGGACGTCGTCGACAAGATATTCGACGAGAGGGCCGCCAAGGTCTTCGGTCTGAAGGAAGGATGCATCACGATCACCGTCCACTGCGGTTCGAGGGGATGCGGCCATCAGATAGCCACCGACTACCTCCAGGACATGGAACGCTACATAAAGGACAACAAGGTCGAGCTTCCTGACAGACAGCTCGCATGCGCGCCTCTCGATTCCGAGATAGGCGGACGCTACTTCTCTGCAATGTCCTGCGGAGCGAATTATGCGTGGGCCAACCGCCAGATGATCACGCATTGGATACGCGAATCGTTCGAGAACGTCATGAACGATTCGGCAGAGAATATGGGCATGGATGTCGTCTACGATGTGGCGCATAACATAGCCAAGAAGGAACGCCACGATGTCGACGGCAAGACCATGGATGTGCTCGTCCACAGGAAAGGAGCGACCAGGGCGTTCTGCGCGGGAAGGCCCGAGATAACTATGAAATACCGCGACATCGGACAGCCCGTCATAATACCGGGCGACATGTCCGTCGGTACATACGTGCTGGTTGGTCAGAAGGGCTCCATGAAGGAGACATTCGGATCGTCGTGCCACGGGGCGGGAAGGAAGATGTCACGCAAATCCGCGGTGGACTCCATCAGCCTCGACAGCATAATGGACAGGCTGGCCGCCAACGACATCTACCTCAGGAACGGTTCTGACGAAGGACTCATCGAAGAAGCCCCGCAGGCGTACAAGGACGTGGACCAGGTCGTCTCCGTCGTATGCGATTCCGGACTTACCGGAAAGGTCGCCAAGCTGAGACCCATCGGCGTCGTAAAAGGATGATACTGTGACCGCGCATGCGGTCACTGGCTCTTTTTGGAATCATCGATGCCGATGACGTTCCTCGCGGCCTTTCTGACATCGTCGACATGATCCTTCGGAGCCGATATCATGATCGCCCAGTCGAAAACGTCGCGACTCTGAAGTGCCTTGGCCAAAGGCGAGAACTTCGTTATCGGCCTCACCTTGCCGTCATCGAATATCAGCACGTCGGTCTTACCTATCTTCACATTCGAAAGAAGAGTCGACTTCGACGGCATATCGACTATGACCTCGGACTGATCCACCTTCGCCTCTGCAGCTATCTCGGCCTCCAACGCTTTTCTGGAAGCATATTTGGAATACTGTACCAGCGATGCCATATCGTCATCGTCCAGGTCCATGCCGTACAGCGTGTACGTCTTCTTGTACAGTCTGCGGTAGAGGACCGATCTTGTGAGTTTCGATGCGCGTTCCGAATCCGACGATATCAGTCTCGAGAGGAGATCGCTGTCATTCATCAGATACAGGTCGCTGAAATCCATGCCGGATACCTCGGCGGCCTTTGTGAGCATCATCTCGACTATGCGAACGGTCTTGTGATAGTAAACGGACGAGTACATCAGGGCCCTGGAGACCATGAGTCCCTCTGCGGCCACTATGCCTCCCTTGTCCAGGACCATCTTATTATTGTAGATGCGCATCTGGCTCAGCAGACGGTCCATGTCGATGGAACCGTGCGTCACGCCCGTATAGTGGGCATCCCTGAGAAGATAATCCATCTGATCGGCGTCCACCGGACCGTGAATGATCTGATGGGCATAATCCTTGGACGGGAAGAACGACTGCTTCTCGTCGCCGACAGTGAACATATCGAGGCTCTCCTCCTTCGTTGAGGTCGGGAATGCTATCAGATCGCAGACATCCTTCGGCGATATCCCGTCGCTCTCCAGGATCTCCGATATCGGTTCCGTACCGCCGAACATGTCCTCGTCGCGGTCCATATACGTCCTGATGTCACCGTGGATCAGCTTCCTCGCCAGCTCCATATGGTCCATCTGGGTCTCATTCTCCATTATCTCTTCCATCGTGTGCGAGAACGGCGGGTGGCAGATGTCGTGCAGCAAGGCAGCTGCCTTGACGGTATTGGTGTCGTCCGCGTTCATCCCGAGTGCCGATGCCATCCTCCCCGCGAGATGGAATACCCCGAGACTGTGCTCGAAGCGGGTGTGGTTCGCCCCCGGGAACACCATATTGCCGAGACCCAGCTGCTTGATCGCATGCAGCCTCTGTATCTCGTGCCTGTCCAAAAGATCCAGATAGATGCCATCTATTGTTATGCTCCCGTGTATCGGGTCGTGTATAACTCTCTTCTCTGTCATTGCGGATCCTTCCTGCGGGCCCTAACTTTGTCGAGTTTCACGCCGTTGGGGACTACGACTATGCTGCTGTCGTTCATGATATACGACTGCACCCCGACGCTGCGGCAGTAGGAACGGGTGTTGGTAACAAGCTCCTCTTTTTCGCTCGGCGTGCCGGTGAATTCCGAAAGATTGATGAAAATGATGTTCCCGTTGTCGATCTGCGTCCTGATAACGGATATATCCCGCGCCTCTACGGCGGACACGGCCTTCATCCTCATCACAGAGGTGTCGCCTTTGACCTCGTATCCGCTGAGATCCACCAGAACTGGCTTCCTAGCTGCATCCTTGCGTGCCGGCTCTGAGGCGCGATGTCCGAACAACTCACTCACCGGTCTTCCAGAGCTTGTCTCCGACGTTGTGGACGGTTGTTATGGCCTTCCCCTTGTTCTTGGATCTGAGACCATCGGTGTCCATGAGCGATATGCCGATGGCCAGCGGGACCTTGTTCTTGACATCCCTTATCCAGACGAAATCACCTTCCGCGATACCGTCGGACGCATCTACTATGCCCGGACCCATGACGTCCGCTCCGTTCGTGACATACGGGACCGCACCCATGTCGACCGTCACCGCACGTGCGGACGGCTTGTATTTGAGGATGCCTCTGACGGTGAGGAACGGCCTGTCCTGATAGACCAACGCGAGTATCTCGTTGTTGACGAAGACGACGTTGTAGTCCTGACTTTCTGCGAGGTCAACGATGTCCTTCTCGCCGATGGTCTCTACGCCGAAGATCTGCCTGAACTCGTCGGCCATGGCCTTAACTTCCTTCTCTCTCATCCTCTTTCTCTTGCGGATCCTTATGTCTGCCATCGACTGCTATATGGTCATGCGGTTAATCAACGTTTCACCTGTTCCGGCTGGTAATCATCAATTCGTTCTCTGACCGCCGGAACGTCTGTCGGCATTCGGACACCGTGCAAGTTGCCCTGCTTGTCGTAAAAAGAGCGGCCCCTGTAACCATTAATAAGGTACTAACGCTTCCGAAGGATTGATGCCGACCCTCAAATGGATAGGAGAAGATACGACTGCCAACCATCACTGGAAGGACGATAACTGCGAGAACGCGATCGTCCGCAGACAATGGAATTGCCCGGCGAAGACGGGAGGGCATCAGAATGAATAAGGACATCATACTCTACCGCTCGGACGACGGTGAGGTCGAAATGAACGTCAGGACCGACGGCGATACTGTCTGGGTCTCCGCACAGCAGATGTGCGTACTTTTCGACAGAGATAAATCTGTGATATCGAGACACATCGGCAATGTGTTCTCAGAAGGGGAATTGGATCCGAAATCAACTGTTGCAGATTTTGCAACAGTTCAAAATGAAGGGGGACGCGATGTTGAAAGGGTTCTGAGGTTCTACAATCTGGATGTAGTGATATCCGTCGGATACAGAGTCAGATCTGTCAGAGGTACGCAGTTCAGGATCTGGGCGACTAACGTTCTCAAGGAATATATGATCAAGGGATTCGCCCTTGACGATAAACGTCTGAAAGAGGAGAGGGGCTATTTCGAGGAATTGCTGGAAAGGATACGTGACATCCGCTCCTCGGAGAAGGTGTTCTGGAGAAAGGTCCTGGACATATACGCTACGAGCGTCGACTATGATCCTAACAGCGAGATATCGCAATTGTTCTTCAGGACCGTTCAGAATAAGATGCATTGGGCAGCTCACGGCATGACCGCTCAAGAGAAGATATTCTTCTCTGCAGACAGTTCTAAGCCCAATATGGGTCTCCAAACATTCAAAGGGAGCAGACCGAGGATGTCCGATGTTACTTTGCCAAGAATTATTGCAGCGAAGAGGAGCTCAAGGTTCTGAATCAGATCGTGTCGGCATATCTCGAGATCGCAGAACTCCAGGCGATGAGCAGAAATCCGATGCGCATGAAGGACTGGACTGAAACACTGGATTCCTTCCTCAAACTTACCCGCAAAGATATCCTGACCGGACCCGGAAAGATCAGCCGTGATACCGCCGAGGCCAAAGCAAGAGAGGAGTATCGCAAATACAACGTCCTGATCTCCAAGGAGCCGTCCGATGTCGACCGTGATTATCTGAAATCCATTGAAGAAGACGTCAATAG
>CAZXIY010000019.1:16203-22096 GCA_964640935.1 uncultured Methanomassiliicoccales archaeon | reverse complement strand
GTTAAATATGAAATTAGCCGCTCTGTTGATTATGGTTGCATTGACCGTCAGCGAGAAGGAATTTGACAGCACAGTTATCGGATCGTCCAAGCCCGTCGTGGTGGATTTCTGGGCACCGTGGTGTCCGCACTGCCGCAGGGTGAACCCGATAGTCGAGGCCATATCCAAGGATGTGGACGGCAGGGTGGTAGTCGCCAAAGTGGACGTCGACGAGAACGAGGACCTCAAGGAGATGTACGGCGTGGAGTCGATACCCACATTCGTCATCATAAAGGGCGGCAAGACGGTGGATACGTTCGTAGGTCCCGAATCCAAGGACGAGATCGTGGCTTGGATGAAGAAGAACGGAGCATACTGACATGGGGAGACTGAGCGGCAAGGTCGCGGTGGTGACGGGGTCGTCCCGCGGCATAGGATTCTCGGTCGCCGAGGCGTTCCTGAGAGAGGGGGCCAAGGTCGCCGTATGCGGGAGCAGGATCGGTTCGGCCGAGAAGGCCGCGAAAGAGCTCTCTTCGAAGTTCCCATCCGGCGAGATACTGCCGGTGGCCGTCAACGTATCGGACAGTGCGTCCGTGGCGGAGATGGTAAAGGCGGTCGTCGGAAAATGGGGGACGATCGACATCCTCGTGAACAATGCCGGAGTGACATCCACAAAACGCATCTTCGATATGACCGATGCGGATTTCGACGATGTCATCAACATCAACCTCTGCGGAGCGTTCAGATGCACCAGGGCGGTCGCCTCGGTGATGAGGGACAACGGCGGAGGGAGCATCATCAACACGAGCTCCATGGTCGGAACGTACGGCGGTAAGATGCAGACGGCACACTCGTCATCCAAATTCGGTATAAACGGACTGACGAAATCCTGCGCCAAAGAGCTGGGAGAATACAAGATCCGCGTCAACGCCGTCGCTCCGGGAGCGGTCCTGACGGACATGATGGCCGAATTCGTCGATCCGAAGATGAAAGCGGCATTGGAGAACTTCACACCGCTCAAGCGCATAGCGGAACCGGAGGAGTTGGCCGGAGCGTACGTCTATCTCGCATCCGATGAGGCGTCCTTCACGACGGGGACCATAATCAACGTCGACGGCGGAATAGTGATGTGATATGATCGACATAGCGGTGATAGGCGGAGGTCCGGCCGGATGCACGGCAGCTCTTTATGCAGTGCGTTCGGGATATTCGGTGACGATGTTCGAGGCCCTCGGGCCAGGCGGCCAGATGGCCAATACGATGCTCATCGAGAACTACCCGGGTTTCGAGAACGGCATCAACGGATATGACCTGGGGGCGATCATGACGGCCCAGGCAGAGCGTTTCGGCGTCAAGACCATCAACGAGAAGGTCACCGCCGTGGAGCTGGACGGAAAGGTGAAGAAGCTCACCACGTCATCCGGGACATACGAGGCCAGGGCGGTCATCATAGCAACGGGTGCGTTCCCGAGGAAGCTCGGCATCAAGGACGAGGACGAGATGCGCGGCCACGGCGTAGCATATTGCGCTACCTGCGACGGCATGATGTTCAAGAACAAGCCTGTCGCAGTCATCGGCGGCGGGAATTCCGCGATAGCCGATGCGATGTATCTGTCGAAGATATGTCCCAAGGTCTACATCGTGCACAGGAGGGACAGTCTGCGTGCCTCCAGAGTCTATATCGGCGCCCTGAAGAATGTGCCGAATATAGAGTACGTGTGGAACTCGAAGGTGACGAAGATCCTTCACGACCGCAAGGTCACGGGCATCGAGATCGAGGATGTTAACACGGGAAAGAAGAAGGATCTGCAGTGTGACGCGATATTCGTGTCCGTCGGCAGGGATCCGATGACGGAGATCTTCAAAGGAAAGATCGACATCGACGATCACGGGTACATCGTGGCTGATGAATCCACGGTCACCAGCGTCCCCGGCGTATTCGCGGCGGGCGACGTCAGGACCAAAGAGGTCAGACAGGTGGTCGCGGCAACAGCCGACGGAGCATTCGCCTCCAAAGCGGCAGACGATTATCTTTCCAAAACGAATTGAATGATTTTCAGGGTCCGACACGCCGTCAGGCGTATCGGACCCTTTTATTCGGTTTCACTCGTTCTTCGTCTCAGCAGGCTTGACGTTCTTCAATCCCATGGCGACGACGAACGCCACAAGGGCGATCAGCACCGCGACGAAGAATGCATGCCTGAATCCGGGAACGAGATCTATCGACGTGGACGTGACGATTATCGAGCCCATGAATATGGCGTTGAGCACGGCCACACCGGTCGAGCTCCCGGCCTGTCTGAACGTGTTGGTCAGACCCGACATCTGCCCGTCCTCCCCGTCCCTGCTGTACCCGAACGCCAGGTTGGTGGACGCAACGAGGGCCATACCCATCCCGGCGCCCATGACGAACAGTGCGGCGAGTATGAACCAGAGCGACGTGGATCCGTCGAACATGGTCATCATGAAGAATCCGGCCGCTGCGACCAGGCATCCGAGAACGATGAATCTCTTGTTGCCGCCGGTCCTGTCCGCTATGCGTCCGACCGCCGGTCCGGCGGCCATCATTCCGACTGAGTTGGCTATCAGTATGAGCCCGTATTCCACGGTCTCGTACCCCTGCACGTATCCCAAGTAGTACGGCAGCAGGAGGTAGCTTCCCCCCATGGCCATGAACATCAGCATCCCGACGATGTTCGCTCCAGTGATCTGCTTGTTGCCTATCAGCCTAAGGGAGATCAGCGGATCGGCCGCTCTCTGCTCCCACCAGGCGATCAGGCCTCCGGCGACGAACATGGTCACCAGGAGAAGGAGCCCCTTGTTGGAGGTCCAGCCCAACTCATCCCCTTTGTTGAGGTAGAATATCAGCGAGAACAGCATGATGAAAAGGAGTGCCGCTCCGACGAGGTCGAGCTTCTTCTTCTCGGTCTTCACGTCGGATTCCGGCGTGCTCATGTACTTTATCGAGAGGATTATGCAGATTATCCCTATCGGGACGTTGATGAAGAATATGTACGACCAGTGGAAGGTCGTCAGGACACCGCCGATCGCGGGTCCGAAGGCCGTACCGGCCGATGCGGCCAGAGTGACCACGCCTATGGCGGAACCTCTTACCGATTTAGGAAGATACGTGGATACCATGGCCAATGACATCGCCATGGACATTCCCGCCCCCAGGCCCTGCACAGCCCTTAGCAAAATGATGATATTGAGGCCGATGCCCTTCATCATTCCGCACAGCCCGATCGCAAGCGACGTGATCGTGAATATCGCGACGCCGATGACGAACACCTTCTTGTAGCCGATGTTGGTCCCGACCTTCGCCCACAGAAGTATGAAACAGCACAGCATGAGCGTGTAGATCAGCAGCACCCACGAGATGTTCGACGTATCGTGTCCGGATTCGCCGAACTCAGCGGCCATGTCGGGCAGGGCGACGGATACGATGGTCGCATCCAGCGCCGTCATGAAAGTACCTAGGACGAGAGCGAAAAGGACGATCTTCTCCGCCCCGCTCAGACCCATCCCTTTCTTCTCTTCATTCATGCATGGTGTATCTTAAAGAAACTATAAAACAGGATACTTGCGGTCACCAGGAGTGGGAGAACGCGAAGAGACATCCGAAATACACATTGATGTTCTTCGGCTGCGTGATGCAGGCGACGATCCCAGGGAGGTAGATCCCTCCGTGCCTGAAGGGTCTGACCGCATGTTCCAGATCCTTATCGGTCCATCTCGACATGATCCTGTTGACATCCATGAAACGTCCGTCCGAGAGCATGGACGACGACCACCATTTGGAATAGATCTCCGGTCTTCCCTTAGATATCGCCTTCGCGGCCATCTTCCCGGATACCAGGGCGGTCTTGAGACCTCCGTATGATATCGGGTTGGCCATGGCAGCGGCATCTCCGAGCAGATAAGCGCCGTCCTTGGTCAGCTCGTCCACGCCTCCGATGGGTATGTATCTCGATCCTTTGGACAGAAAGTCACTTTCGTCGAAGATCCCGAGCATGCCCCCGGTCTCAGACGATTCTCCGTGGGGGAAGTCCCAGACATAGGTGCCCTTGTATCTTTCGTCCACATGGAATGTCAGATCCCCGTCGCTCTTCCTTCCGACTATGAACTCGTTCGCGGCGATCTTTCTCTTCGGTTCCGATCCGAAGACGGTCTTTCTGACGACCGATGATGCCCCGTCCGCACCGACCAGCGAATCGCATTCCAATGTCGATCCGGAAGATGTCGATATACGGTATCTTCCGTCCTCACGGGAGATATCAGTAACGGAACCGTTTACGAATTTCACACCTCTGGCTATGCATTCGGATCTGATGTCTGACAGGAACGTCGGCCGGTCGAGTATGTACCCTTTCGTCCTGACCTTCACCGTCGTGCCGTCTGGCCATACGATCCTGGTCCTTCTGACCCTGTTCAGAATGCCGGATGGCTTCATAGGCCTAAGTTCTCCGAACGCCGCATTGCTTATGCATCCGCCGCAGATCCTGTGGTATCTGTCATACTGGGTCTTGCCGAGGCGTTCGATGACGGTCACGTCATCAGAACCGTAAATTGAAAGAAAGAATGCCGCGGACAGACCTGCCGGTCCGCCCCCGACTATCGCTACATCGCTCATCTCATGACCTTTCTTCTGTATTCTTCGCTCTCCAGCGTGATATCGTCGACGTTGTGCCTGTCGACCTTCACGACCCGGGGGAGCTTCTTGGGATATGCTTTGAGCATAGCATCCATGAGGTGCCTGTCCGAGCATTTGTGGGCCTTCAGCTTGTCCCTGTCCCAGTTCTCGATAAGGTCGTAGACCGCCTCGATGCCTTCGTTGTAGAATTCCGCGGCCAGTACGCCCACCGCGATCGCGTTGTTGCCCATAACTGCCACGTTGCATCCGCGTACGGCGAACTCGCCGCCGTTGAACGAGACCGCCAGACCGTCGCTGTCGCGGACCAGGTCCAGTGCCTGATAGTCGGATATGCCCGTTCCTACGTATGCAGTGGAATTGAATTCGATCTCCGTCTTCCTGCGTATCTCCAGCAGGGCGTACGCTTTTTCGTTCGCTCCCATCTGGATCACGTTCTTGAGATCATCCTCTATGCCCATGTCCGGTATCGTATCCTGGAAGATCTTGTCGAGCTCGGTGATTATCTTCGTATCCTCGTCGTCCAAGGTCTTCGCTTCTGTCAGGGTGTACATCGTCCTCGGGACATGCAGCGAAGTTATCTTCGCGGCCATCTCCCTAAGGGATTTCGCTTCCTGCCTGTCCAGTTCCATCGAGTCGAATTCCACGCGCGTACAGGATACGTTGGTCATCGGGAATTTGATCGAATCGCAGACGGCCATCATGTGATGCTCGAACGACCCGGTTGTGACGAACGTTGGCAGAAGCTCATACAGATACCTGATGGTGCTGTCTGCTCCGGGTACCAGTTTGAGGTCCTCCTTGGAGAATTCGTATGCCATGTGGTCGGTGACCCCGTACGCTTTCAGGAACGGGACAATCATCTTCAGAGCGGTGCAGTTCTTGCTGTCGTCGCGATTCAGGGCATATGAGGCGATGTCGTCGTATCTCGACACGACGTCGAAGAAGCGTTCTCCGTTGCGGATGAACTTTCCGCACATGCGTTTTGCGTTATCGTTCTTGGATATGAACCCGTTGCAGTTCGAGATGAACTGTTTGTCCTCGATGAACCCAAGTTCCTCCATCGGATTGTATTCCATGTTGTTATTCCCCGATAGCCCTGTTGACCTCTTCGGAAAGGTCGAACGGATGTTCCAGCGGCCTGTCCCCTTGGTACAGCCTCTTGTTCTTTATGCTGACGTTCCCGTCCGCGAATTGTTTTATCGTTGCGACGATGAGCGGCAGCTCGCGTTTCATGCCGTCCTCTCTGATGCGTTTGAAAAG
>CAZXIY010000019.1:14234-16103 GCA_964640935.1 uncultured Methanomassiliicoccales archaeon | reverse complement strand
ATCCAGAGCATGTATCCGGCGAGGATGCCAAGATCGAAATCGTACTCGGAGATCTTCTTGCGGATCTCCTTGCCGTATTCATCCCTCCACATCTTCTGATCGGTGTTCCAGAGGTCCGGTCTGAATGTCTTCCACGATATCGTGATCAGCGGTATGCCGTACCCTTTGACCATCTGGAAGAACTGCTCCCTCTGATCTTTCCTTGGATTCGGATCCTCGTTGTTGTCCCAATTGCAGAAAACGAACGATATCTCTACGTCAAGGACGCCGGCCTTCTTCTTTTCCATGACCTCGCGGAGAAGGTTGCGCGATCCCGGGCCCCTAGCAGTGGAGAACCAGCCTAATCTGAGCATTTTGCACCTCTGGATACGATTGCCTTTATTCTATATTAATAGGGTCCTGCCGACATCAATTGTGTCCGGACCGGAGGGTCACACATCGAAAATGACTGTTATCTCGGGCTTCTTCGTATCTACGGAGAGCATATGATATGTGACGGCCTTGATCTCTGCCTTCGGATGATGCTTGCGGAGATCCAGGGGTTCGCCTCTGGCTATGCATTTGACCTTATCGCCGTCGAAGCTCACGCGGAAGTTGTTGAAGACGAGCCCGTCGCAGTCCATAACGAACAGCAGCTCCGACAGGAATGCGTAAAGACGCTCCTCGGGATCCTTCCCCTCGGCCTCGACGGTGCGTTCGATGCGATCCTCTATCGAAGATGCGTCCACGGTCTGATCGAACATCGCATAGGCGGCGTTCTCGAAGCATTCTTCGAGATCCCCGCCGGTGCATCTTATCATCACATCGGCCGTGTGGTCGCATACCTCGTATCTCATGCGGATGTGAATCCGCGGAAAGCATTAAACAGTATCCCCCGAAATTACGGATTTCGTAGAGTTTTTGTGCTATGTGGCACAAATCCTTAATATTCGTAATCAAGTGTGCGTGACATGCGCATAACCATCGTAGGGTGCGGATCCATCGGGTCGAAACTGGCGAAGGCCGCCGACGAGATGGATGATGTAAAGAGGATCTATCTTATCGACGTCGACAAGAACAAAGCTGAAGGATTGGCGAAGACCTTGGACAAGGCCATTGTCGTCAGTTCCGTCGAGGATGAACTCTATCATTGTGATCTCGTGATCGAGTCTGCGTCACAGGGTGCGGCCAAGGATATATTGACCAAGACCGTCGGCCGCGGAGTGGACATAATGCTGATGTCCGTCGGTGCATTGGTCGATGATAAATTCAGAGAGACTGTTTTCGAGAAGGCCAAGAACAGCGATGCCCGCATATTCATCCCGTCGGGAGCATTGTGCGGAACCGACGGTCTCAGAGCTGCAGCTACGGACGAGCTCGACAGCGTCGAGCTCATCACCACCAAAGGACCGAAGTCCCTCGAGCACGTGAAATACTTCGAGGACCGCGGCATCGACGTCAACAACATCAAGGAGAAGACCGTCATGTTCAGCGGCTCTGCCAGAGAGGCGGTCCAGATATTCCCCAAGAACATAAACGTCGCCGCGACCGTGAGTCTCCTCGGCATAGGGTTCGACAGGACGATAGTCAAGATCGTCCTCGATCCTGCCGCGACCACCAACTCGCACGAGCTCCTGGTCAAGGGGAAGTTCGGAATGACCAACTGCCATACATACAACGTCCCGTCGCCGGACAACCTGAAGACATCATACCTGGCATCGCTCTCGGCAATATCTGCCCTGAAGCGCATAATCAGGAATGAATGGGTCGGAATATGAGCGGACAGAGCAGGGCGGAGAGGCTCATCTCCAATGCCGACGCGGACGCAGTAGTGATAATGAACGGCGGAGAGCCGTTCCTCGATTCTACATTCTGGTACATCACAGAGCA
>CAZXIY010000019.1:7866-14134 GCA_964640935.1 uncultured Methanomassiliicoccales archaeon | reverse complement strand
TACTGTGCGGACCTCACAAGGACGATATTCCTCGGGGATCCCGGGGATGTTCTCAAGAGGGCATATGATACCGTCCTGAGAGCACAGGAGGCCGGGATCGCGGAGATACGCGCCGGAGCCCAGGCGAAGGACGTCGACATAGCCGCAAGGAATGTGATCGACGCGTCGGAGTTCAAAGGCAGATTCATACATTCCTTCGGACACGGGATAGGCATGGACGTGCATCAGTCCATATCCGTGTATCCGAAATCCGATCAGACACTCGAGGCCGGCAACATCATCTCTGCGGAGCCTGGCATATACATACCTGGTCTGGGCGGGATACGCATCGAGGATACGATGCTGGTAACGAAGGACGGCAGCAGAAGGCTCACCTCCTACGACCATTCGTTCACTGTCGTGTGAGGTCAGAGACTCTGCTCGATGGTGATCTTCATCCTATCCCCGGCCGTTTCGAGGACTTTGAAGTCGCCCTTCATCTTTCCTATCTTTATCAGAGGGAATCTGGAGACGGGTCTTCCGTCCTCGCCGCTCAGAGGGGTCGGTCCGAAGAACAGGCAGAGGGCCTGCACCTTCGGCCAGTATGCGATATCGCCGGCATCGAACACGGTGGCCCGTTCGCCGTTCATGTTGCTGTCCAGCGGGAATTCGAAGTAGATCTCGTCCCCGAGCATATTGATCGTGTTCGAGAACGGGAGCTTGAGCCAGATCTCATTGGATATATCGGATTTGTCAAGTTCTCCCTCGATTATCGAATTCCTCGTCCTTATCGTGATGCCGCTCATTGTATCATTCCTTCTTTTTGAAGAACAGCTCTCTGATCTCCTTCCCAACGGTCTCGACCTGGGTCTTTCCGTCAGAGCTCTCCATGGCCTTCATGTTCTTCAGACCGTTGCGGTATTCGGCACGCCATTCGTCCTTGAATTTGCCCGACTCTATGTCGTCGAGTATCGACTCCATGCCTTTCTTCGATTCTTCGGTTATGACCCTGTCCCTTCTCGTTAGCCCGCCGAACTCGGCGGTGTTGGACACGGCCTTCCACATGCCTTCTATCCCTCTCTCGTTGATAAGGTCAGTCACAAGTTTCGTTTCGTGCAGGACCTCGAAGTAAGCCATCTCCGGAGGATATCCGCGTCTCACGAGCGTGTCGAATCCGGCCATGATCATCGCCGTCAGTCCGCCGCAGAGGACGGCCTGTTCTCCGAATAGGTCCGTTCTCGTTTCGTTGGTGAATGTGGCCTCGAATACGCCGGGGCGTGTGCAGCCCATTCCTTTTGCCAGTGCCAGCGCGATATTCATTGCGTTGCCGGTCACGTCCCGATGGACGCACACCAGGGCCGGGACGCCGAACCCTTCCGAGAATACGCGTCTTATCATCGGTCCGGGCCCTTTCGGGGCCATCATGATGACATCCACGTCCTTCGGCGGATCTATCAGACCGTATGATATCGAGAACCCATGGGCGAATTCCAGGGCGGAACCCTTCTTCAGATTCGCTCTTATCTCGTTCTCGAAGATATCCGGCTGAGCCTCGTCGGGGAGGAGCATCATGACCACATCGGCCCCATTGACGGCCTCGCTCACGCCCATGACCCTCATACCGTCCTCTCTGGCTCTGTCGTAGGATTTTCCTTTTCTGACGCCTATGACGACATCAAGGCCCGAGTCGCGGAAGCACAGGGCCTGTGCCCTTCCCTGCGAACCGTATCCCAGAACTGCGATCTTCTTGCATTCGAGTATGCTCATGTCGACATCGCTGTCGCGGTAGATGTGCATATGATAACCACTGTGTCCGCATCGTGCGACGGTTCTATCTACTTTGGGGTTGGAACGTCGGAATGCATGCGCGTTGCGTGTTGAAACTGCACACTTTATTATTGCGCTCGTCCATATTGCGTACTGCAGTGTTTCAATGGTTATTGTTTACAGCGACAGATTGTTAGAGTACAAGCAATGGGTCGATCATCCGGAATCGCCTCTCAGGATGAAGACGCTGAAGAAGAAACTGGTCAAAGAGGGCCTGTGGGAGAACATCGTCGAACCCGTTCCCATAACCGAGGACTATCTTTACCCGGTGCATTCCAAAGAGCATATCGAGAAGCTCAAGAAGGGCGGCGAGTATCCTATCGACCAGGACACGTTCCTGCACGATAACACTTACGAGCTGGCTATGCTCTCGGCGTCGGTCGCATGCACTGCGGTCGACTATGCTTTGAAAGGCCAGCCGTCCGTCGGTCTCACGAGGCCGCCGGGCCACCATGCGGGCAGGGACCACATGGGCGGTTTCTGCTATCTCAACAATGTCGCCATAGCTGTGAACCATGCCAACGTAAGGACGGCGATCGTCGATCTGGACGTGCATCACTGTAACGGCACGGAGGAGATCTTCTACGAGAGGGACGACGTCATGGTCATATCGGTCCACGAGGCCAATTTCTACTGGAACTCCGGCTACCTGAAGGACACCGGCCGCGGCAAGGGCGTGGGATACAACATCAACATACCTATCCCCGAGGGCTCCGGGAACGAGACGTACATGAAGGTGACCGACGAGATAATACTCCCTCTGATCGAGGACTTCGACCCAGAGCTCATTGTCGTCAGTATGGGTGTCGACGGGCATTACTGCGATCCGAACTCCAAGATGTTCCTGAATACACAGGGATACATCGACGTATACAGGCGTATATTCGAGGCATCCAAGAACGGGAAGATAGCGTACGTCCTCGAGGGCGGCTATCATCTCCGCGCCACAGCAGAGGTCGTCGCCGGGGTCGTCGCCATGTTCAGCGGCAGGACGATAAAGCCGGAGTACTCCGAAGAGAAGAAGGAGCACAGCAACTGCATCAAAGAGGTCCGCAAGGACGAGGAGTTCATATCCGGGATTTGGAGCATACGCGGGAGCTGAGTGCTGACTGCCCCGTCAGGATGACCCCTCGTACCCAACAAATATTTTAGTGGAAGGGATATACACGCACAGAGGAGCAGATCCTATGAAGGTCAAGGTCGGAATCAACGGATACGGTACAATCGGCAAAAGAGTGGCCACTGCGGTCAACCAGCAGGATGACATGGAGATCGTAGGAGTGACCAAGACCAGGCCGTCATACGAGGCCAGGCTGGCCGCCGACATGGGATATCCGCTGTACGTCCCGCAGGAGAGCCTGGATGCTTTCAAGAAAGCAGGCATAAAGACCGCCGGGGTCATCGATGACCTGTACGGCAAGGTCGACATCATCGTCGACTGCACGCCGGGCGGACTGTCCGAGAAATACAAGGCCGATTACGCCAAAGCGGGCATCAAGGCCATTTGGCAGGGCGGAGAGGACCACAGCCTGACCGGGATATCGTTCAACGCCGCGGCCAACTACAAGGAGTCCTGGGGGGCCCAGTTCTCCCGTGTCGTCTCATGCAACACGACCGGTCTTCTGAGGACGCTCTATCCCCTCGACAGGGAATTCAAGATCAAACACGCGTTCGTTACGCTCATCAGAAGGAGCGCGGACCCCAACGACAGCAAGGCCGGTCCGATAAATGCCATCGAACCGTCCGTAAAACTTCCGACCCACCACGGACCGGATGTGCAGAGCGTAATGCCCTGGGTGGACGTCCAGACGATGGCCGTCAAGGTCCCGACCACGCTGATGCACATGCACACGATCGTCGTAGAGCTCGGTTCTGACGTAACAACGGAACAGGTGATCGACCTGTTCAGAAGGACACCCCGCGTGAAGCTCGTCAAGAGCAGCGACGGCGTGAAGTCCACGGCTCAGATAATGGATCTCGCAAGAGAGATGGGGAGGACACGCGGCGACATGTTCGAGATAGTCGTCTGGGAGGACGGCGTGAAGGTCGTCGGGAACACCCTGTACTACTATCAGGCCGTTAACCAGGAGAGCGATGTGATCCCGGAGAATGTGGACTGCATAAGGTCCATGTGCAAGATCGAAGAGGATCCGCTGAAATCCATAGAGAAGACCGACAGGGCAATGGGCATCTGAGGTAGGATCATGAAGGATTTTCACACCTTGGAGGATTTCAATTTCAAGGACAGGACGGTCCTTCTTAGAGTCGATATCAACTGTCCGCTGGACAAAGATACGCTCGAGATAATCAACGATTCGAGGATCAGACGCATTGTGCCGACGGTCCGCGAGCTCATGGGAAAAGGAGCGAAAGTCGTCATACTCGCCCACCAGAGCAGGAAAGGCAAATGGGATTTCATTCCGATGGAACAGCACTCCAAGAGGCTGGCCAAGAACCTCAACAGCCCCGTGAAGTACGTGGAAGACGTGATCGGAGATAAGGCGAAAGAGGCCATAAGGTCGCTGAAGCCGGGGGAGGTCCTCCTGCTGGGCAACGTGAGGGGATTGGATTCCGAGACCGCCAAGCTGGACATGTTCGGACACTCCGAAGGGGAGATCGTCAATCAGCTGTCGCCGCTCATCGATTACTACGTCTGCGATGCATTCGGTGCGGCCCACAGGTCGCAGTGCTCTCTGGTCGGATTCCCGATAAAGGTGAAATCCGCCTCCGGACGCCTCATGGCAAAAGAGGTCTTCGCTCTGAAGGCGATATTCGACGAGCCCAGGAGGCCGTCGGTATTCATTCTCGGCGGGGCAAAGTTCGGCGACGCGTCCGATATGATAGACCATGTGCTCGGCACGGAGATGGCAGATACCGTCATACTCGTCGGCCTCGCCGGCAATGCGTTCCTCACGGCGAGGGGCGTGGACATCGGAAAGGCGTCCGAGGATGTGCTCAAGGATGAGCTGACGCCGGAGAATCTGCAGGCTGCCAAGGACATCATGTCGAAATACGGCCAGCGTGTGCTTCTGCCGGTCGATGTGGCCGTCGAAAGGGACGGCAAGAGGGTCTCGGTCCTCATCGGCGATATGCCGACGGCCGAACCAGCATTGGATATCGGCGACGATTCCATCGAGAAGTTCAGAAAGGTCGTGCTGTCGTCCAGGACATCGTTCATGTCCGGCCCGGCAGGTATGTACGAGAAGGACGGATTCGGTCTGGGGACCAAAGAGATCATGAACGCTATGATAGAATCGAGAGGTCAGTCGGTCGTCGGCGGCGGCCATACGGTCGGTGCCGCGGATACTTTCGATCTTACGGACAGGTTCTCGTATGTCAGCACCGGGGGCGGGGCGTTGGAGACATTCCTCCTCGGTCAGCCACTGCCCGTCATCGATGCGTTGAGATATTCGTACAAGAACCTCTGAGGACACCATGGGAAGATTCGAGGTCCATAACGTAGGCTCGGTCATAGGGGGCGAAGCGTTCCTCATCGTTACCGAGGGCAAGACCGCCATGATCGATACCGGTTTCTCATTCACCGCCAAAGAGACGGTCGGCAGGATCAAGGACATCCTCGGGAACAGACCGCTCGACTACATCCTCCTGACGCATTCGCATTACGATCATGTATCGGGGGCATCAAAATGCAAGAGGACTTGGAAGGATGCCAAGATCGTATCCTCGAAGCATGCTGCCGAGGTTTTCGAGAAGCCGTCGGTGATAAGGAAGATCTGTGACCTCAATCGCAGCGCCGCAAAGACGTACGGACGCTCTCAATTCTTCCTGAACGATATGAAGATGCTCCATACGGATATCGTTGTCCGCGAGGGCGACGTCATCGATTTCGGACCGATGGAGCTGAAGGTCATAGAGGCCCCCGGCCACACTTGGGACTCTATCGCATTCTGGTGCGAGGAGGAGAAGTTCATGGCCACCTGCGAGACCATGGGGGTCATAACCGGCGAGGATACGGTCATGCCGGCCTGCCTGGTCAGCTATTCCAGGACCATAGATTTCATACGCCGCGAGCAGGAGCTCGCACCGAAGCAGATCCTCGTTCCTCATTACGGGATGTTATATGGTGACGAATGTACGAAGTTCATCTCCAACGCTCTGTACTGGAACGACAGATACAGGGGGATGGTGGTCGACGGCTACAGGAAAGGGAAGACCGTCGACGAGCTGAAGGCGGAGACCAAGAAGACGTTTTATGTAGGGGTCGTCAGACAAGGTCAGCCGGAAAAAGCATTCGATCTCAACAACAGCTACATGGTCCCGATGATGATCAAGGAGTGCTGCGAGCACGCCGACGATTCGAAAAAGTAACGTGGTTATTATGTGCCAGGCTCTCAATAACAAGTAACACGGTCTGTAATTTCAGAGAAATTGCGATTCGTGGTTATTGGTGATTACATGATTTGCAATATCATCGAGGGCAGCGAAGGTGCATTGGTGAGTG
>CAZXIY010000019.1:0-7766 GCA_964640935.1 uncultured Methanomassiliicoccales archaeon | reverse complement strand
TGTACTCTCGAAATGGATGGTGACCATGTCCGGGAATCTGACGGTGAGAGAGATGGATTTCCTCTGGCCTACGTCGGAGCGTCCTAACAGAAGATGGGCGGAATACAGCGATGCATTGGACCTGTTCGACAATGAGTCGGATCAATGCAACAAAGTGATCTTGGCACTTGCCATGGACGAAGGTATGAGAGCATGCGAGATAGCTTCTGTCCGTCTGACCGACATACGCGACGGATGGATACGCATATGCGGGAAAGGGCACGGATCCGGGAAGATACGGTCGTTACCGATATCGGAACGCGTGATGGAGGCGGTCGTCGATTATATGGGATCCAGGGGGCAGATCGCAGATCTGTACGGGGACAGCGGTTATCTTTTGATAACCAAGCGCGGCAGGCCTCTGACACCGCATGCGGTCACCGTCCGTGTGATAAGGATGGGAGAACGCATGGGACGCAAGATGACGGCCCACTCGCTCAGAAGGAGGTTCATCACGGACACGCTGAATTCCGGCGTGAAGATAGAAGTGTGCTCTAAAATGGTCGGGCACGAGAATCCGATGATAACGTCCACATACTACAACTGCGACGTGGAGCGCATATCTGTGGCTATGGAGACAAGGACCGAATATGTGAATGAAAGGGAGAGCAGAAGAGCGGAGGAGAGCAACACGATGTAGGCAGACCCACGCCGTCCGCATTCCTTATAAGATGTCCAACGAGAAATGGACAGCCTTCACGGAATGCGTGACGGCACCCATGGATATACGGTCGGCGCGGTCGGCATAATCCGATATGTTATCCAATGTTATGCGGCCGGATGCTTCCACCATTATGCCCGGATCTATGGATTTCACGACGTTGTAGATGCGTTCAGCCTCTTCCGGACTCCGGTTGTCCATCATGATTATGTCCGCTCCGCAGCGTGCCGCGATAGCGGCGTCCGTCTCATTCTCGACCTCTATCTCGACCTTCATGTTGTACGGGGCATCCATGGCTATCTCCATGGCATTCATGACCCCGCCGACGGCCTTTATATGATTGTCCTTTATGAGGATAAGATCATACAGACCGTACCTGTGAGGGTCGCCGCCTCCGAGGACGATGGCCTTCTTCTCGTATCTTCTGAAGCCGGGAGTGGTCTTTCTCGTTCCGGCGACTTTGACGGTCTGGCTCTTGCGTCTGCATATGGCCGTTGCGTCAGATACCATCGTGGCGATCCCGCTCATCCTCATCATCATGTTCAGAGCGGTCCTCTCGCATGTGAGTATGGACCTCAGCGGCCCCGAGACCCTCATGACCTCGGTGTCCGCTTTGACGCGGTCGCCGTCCCCGATCAGGGACTCGGACCTGACGCCCATCCTTGAAAAGATCTCGGAAGCTTCTTCGAGACCGGCGACCACCGCATCCTGCTCGCATCTGATCACCGCCTGTCCGGCGATGTCCGGAACGAACATCGATGTGGTTATGTCCCCGGTCCCGATGTCTTCCCTCAGGAAGCGGTCTATGTCGTCGGACTCAGACATCTAATGTGAACTCCTCGCCTGTCTTGGGGAGGATTACGTTGTAGTCCGCCAGGTCGTCGAGGAACAGCTCTCTCGTCTCGGAGTGCATTATGATGACGTTCTTCGGGTCGCAGTCCTTTATGAACTGTACCAGCTGTCCGTGGTCTGCATGGGCCGAGAAGTCATACTTCTGGACCTCGCAGTTCACCTTGACGGGTTCCCCTTCGATGACTATGGTGCCTGTATCCATGAGGCGTCTTCCGTTGGTGTCGTCCGCCTGGTATCCTACGAGCAGCACGGCGTTCTTCGGGTTGTCCTTGATGCGGTTGAGGTATCCGAGCACCGGGCCTCCGTCCATCATACCGCCGGTGGTGAGAATTACCTCCGCCCTTCCGGCGTCCTTCCTCATGTTGGCGTTGCGCACCTCGTTGAACTTCCTCTTGGCGTTCTTGAGTGCCTTTGCGTCAGCCAGGTATTCAGGATAATCGATGTAGAGGCGTGTGACCGAGCGGCCCATTCCGTCGACCCACATCTCGTATCCCTGGTTCTTCAGCAGGATCATGATCTCCTGCGTACGTCCTATGGCGAAGCTCGGTATCAGCACCGTGCCGCCGCGGTCGATGACCTCGGCGATCTTGTCGAGGAATTCCTTCTCGACGGTCTTTCTGTCAGGGTGCGTGCGTCCGCCGTAGGTCCCTTCGATGAAGAGGTTCTCGCAGTCCACGGGTCTTGCCCCGTCCACGAGCCTCTGTCTGATCGTGTGTATGTCGCCGGAATAGAGGGTCTTTGTATCGACCCCGAACTCGAACATCGATGCCCCGGGTATGTGGCCCGCAGAATGCATTGTGACCTCTATCTTTCCGAGATCGAACGTGTCGCCGAACGTCATCGGAACGACGTTCCTCATAGTTCTCTCGATGTCGCCCGTGGTGTACGGCAGCGGATAGTTCTCCGCTTTCGCGATCTTCAGCGAGTCGTACATCATGATCTCGCCGACCTCTGCGGACAGCGGCGTGGTGAACAGTTCGCATCTGTCCCTGCCGCAGATCCTCGGTACCATTCCGCAGTGGTCGAGGTGGCTGTGTGTCAGAAGGACGTGGTCGATCTTCGGTGCCTGCAGCGGGTACTCCGGCGGTTTCGTCGGGCTCATCCCGTATTCCATCAGGAGCGTCTTTCCAGCTCCCTCTATCGTCATCCCCATGCGGCCGACCATGTCGGCTCCGCCGAGGAATTTGAATTTCATCTCCATGATTATTTCTCCGTATTTTGCATGCCTCTCCAAAGGAGAGGACTTTGTGAAAAGAGGACGGTTCCATCCGTTCCCTCTTTGGACTGTGAAACATGTCGCGTACTCTGACGCGCCTTTCATCTTTATTAGGCGCTCTTATATTTAATTTATCACACGCGGACCGCCGGCGGGCATATGCACGCGGAAAGCATTCCGGCGATGTGTCCCGAGAGTATCTGGATATGTTGTATGTCTGTAACATTCCATACAATTTCTCGGTCAAATGGTATAAATACACGTCACTGCATAGTCAACATTGTCAGACACGGGTCTGACGGTGGGATGCATGTCGTTTGTCAGCAGTGGTACCGCCGGCAATGTCGGAGCCAAGGCCAAGAGTGCAGCGGAAGCTGTGTTAGGCACCGGAGCCGATACCGCGGATACGGCGTACGACATGAAATCCGGAGCATTGCTCACTTTCGTATTGCTTTTCGCCCTAGGCTGGATACCCATACTGGGTCAGATGGTCTCAGGATACGTCGGCGGAAGAAGGTCCGGTTCGCCGGTCCGCGGGCTCGCGGCCACCGGAGCGGCCACAGTATGCGTGCTGATCGTATTGACGGTCATCTCGTTCATTCTGTATTCCGTCAACGGAGCGTTGGCCGACGATCCGGCCGCCGAGATAGCAGCCGTTTCGGCTACATCGCCTGTTCTGGGACAGCTGATGTCCGCAGGTGTCGGATACCTTCAGGCGGTGTTCGGTTCCACCACAGGTTTCGGCATAAACTACGGGGTCTACATGATCACAGTGGCGTTCGGTCTCGTCGGCGGGGTCATAGCCGACCAGTCGAGGAAGGAGACGCGTCTCATCATCGCCTCCGCAGGGAACGCCCCGGCACGCCGCATACGCTCGGTGGAACTTCACAGGGCCGGCAGGAGCATGGGATTCCAATGCTACGAGGACTATCTTCCGATGAGCGTGAACTCTATGACGCCCACGCCTAAGCCCGCCCAGGATGTCAGGCCAGCAGAGACCAAGGCCGCCCCGGTCACCGTCACGGTCGATGTCAAGACCCCGTCCGGAACGACTCCGACGTCCGTGGAGAACCAGACTCAAAAGGGGAATCCTTTCGCGGATATACTCAGCAAGTCGGACCGCAAGACCGAACAGTCGGAGCATCGCGATCAGAATTCGGATGACGACATGCAATACATCTGACATCGAAACGCCTCAGCATAATATACTACGGCACATTTTTTATAGCGTGACCTGTTTGCAGGACGGTATAGAGGCTGATTAGCTTGTTTTGTTCGTGCGGATCGATGATGTTCCCTAAGGACGGGAAATATGTCTGCAGTAAGTGCGGAGCTGTGAAGGAGATCGGGCAGTCTGTCGAGTATTTCACGACGGATGCCAAAGAGAAAGAGACAACGGTGATCTCAGAGGCCATCGCCACATTGCCGAAGACACGCATCATCTGCCCGGAGTGCGGTAACACGGAAGCCTATTTCGTCATAAGGCAGACCCGCGCCGCAGATGAGCCTGAGACCAGGATATACCGTTGCTGCAAATGCAACCATTCCTGGAGAGAGTATTAAAGCGTCAGCCGACAATCAACGAGGGTGAGAGAATATGTTCAAGGCAGAGATCAGGTCAGATACGCTGAAAGGGTTGGTCAATGTGATCTCCACATTGATCGATGAGGTCAAATTCACGATCGATTCGGAGGGCATGAGCCTTAAAGCCGTCGATCCGGCTCACGTCGCCATGATCGAACTCAAGATCGGTGCGAAGGCCTTCGAATCATATTCGGCCACAGATACGGAGATCGGACTCGACCTTGACAAGGTGAAGGACGTCCTGAAGCTCTCGTCATCCGGCGACATCATATCGATGGAGCAGGACGAGGAGCACGGAAGGATCACCTTCAAGGTGGGGAACATCACGAGACGCATGAATCTCGTGGACACATCCAGCATGAGCGACCCCAAGGTACCGCAGCTCGATCTGTCCGCGACGATAGTCGTCCCCGTGTCCGAATTGCAGAGGGGGATGAAGGCCTCAGAGAACATATCGGACCACATAGCTCTCATCGCCGATCCGGATTCGTTCGAACTCACCTGCGAAGGCGACACGGACTCCGCGAGCCTCAAACTGGACAAGTCGCAGCTGGTGTCCGTCAACGTCACCGAGCACGTATGCAGTCTGTTCCCGCTCGACTACTTCCTCAACCTCATAAAGGCGGTACCGTCCGATATGAACGTCAAGATAGAGCTCGACAACGATTATCCCGTCAAGCTCCTATTCGACCTCGCGGACGGCAACGGCACCGTAGAATACCTGCTCGCTCCGAGGATCGAGAGCGAATGATCTCCGGAAGGGATCATATGGACAGCATCGAATTGAAGAGGATGGCCAACAAGCTCAGGCTGCACGTCATAGAGATGACCACTGCGGCCGGTTCGGGTCACCCCGGCGGGTCGCTGTCCGCCGCGGATATAGTCTCGGTATTGTACTTCGATGTGCTCAGGCACGACCCCGAAAATCCCGACTGGGAGGACAGGGACCGTTTCGTTCTTTCCAAAGGGCACGTTGCCCCCGTTCTCTACTCCGCTCTTGCGGAATCGGGTTATTTCCCGACCGAGGAGCTGCTCACTCTGAGAAAACTCGGCACAAGGCTGCAGGGCCACCCTGTAAGGGGCAAGGTCCCCGGGGTCGAGATGTCGACCGGTTCTTTGGGTCAGGGCCTCAGCATGAGCTGCGGCATCGCCCTCGCCGGCAAGATGGACGGCAAGGAATACAGGACATACTGCATGCTCGGGGACGGGGAGCTCCAGAGCGGGCAGAACTGGGAGGCGGCGATGTTCGCCTCCAATTACAAATTGAACAATCTCACGGCCATCGTCGACCGCAACCATCTGCAGATATGCGGAGAGACGGAGAACGTTATGGCCATAGATCCGCTGGCGGAGAAATGGATCGCGTTCGGATGGAACGTCATCGAGACCGACGGTCACGACATAGACAAGATCAGAGCGGCGTTCAGGAACGCACAGTCGTTCAAGGACGGCCCGACGGTCATAATATTCCAGACGGTGAAAGGGAAGGGCGTGTCGTTCATGGAGAACGTCGCCGGATTCCACGGCAGGAGCTGTAAGCCCGACGAATACGAAAAGGCCGTGAAGGAACTGAAGGAGGCCATACAATGAGCAAAGGTCTGGCCCAGCGTAACTACTACGGCAAGGCGCTGGTCGAATTGGCCAAGACGAGGAAGGACGTCGTCGTCCTGGACTGCGATCTCGCGGGATCTACCAAGACATCGGACTTCCAGAAGGCAGCTCCCGAGAGATTCGTCGAGGTCGGCATCGCCGAGCAGAACATGATCGGCGTCTCGTCCGGTCTCGCCGCTTCCGGAAAGACCGTTTTCGCATCTACGTTCGCGGTCTTCGCCACCGGACGCTGCTGGGAGCAGATAAGGCTCGCAGTGGCATATCCCAAGATGAACGTCAAGATCGTTTCCACGCATTGCGGAATAAGCGTCGGAGAGGACGGAGCATCGCATCAGGCCCTGGAGGACATGGCCATCATGCGTGCCCTGCCGAACATGACGGTCATATCGCCCGCCGATGCCTACGAGGCATACGCTGCGACCATGGCCATCGCGGATTACAAAGGGCCGTGCTACATGAGGCTGGGCCGCGCGGAGTTCCCGACGGTGACCGAAGAGGGAGCGAAATTCAAGATAGGCAAGGCGTCGGTCCTGAGAGAAGGGTCCGATGTGACGCTGATAGGCACCGGGCAGATGGTCTCGGTATGCCTCGATGCCGCCGCCGCACTCGAAAAAGAAGGCATATCCGCCGAGGTGGTCAACATGTCCACCATAAAACCGCTGGATACCGACGCCGTAGAGAGATCCGTGTCGAAGACCGGATGTGCGGTGACCGCAGAGGAGCACAGCATCATCGGCGGTCTCGGATCGGCCGTCGCAGAGTGCCTTTCCGAGGGGATCAACGCTCCTCTGACAAGGGTCGGGACGAAGGATACCTTCGGGGAATCCGGGGATGCCCGTCTCCTGATGGAGAAGTACGGCCTGACGGCAGAGAACGTCGCAGCTGCGGCGAAGAGATCCATTTCAAAGAAAAGATGAGGTGTTTCAGATGAAGATATTCATAGACACAGCCAATTTGGACAAGATCAAAGAGATAAACAGCTGGGGCATAGTCGACGGGGTCACTACCAACCCGAGTCTCATAGCGAAGGAAGGGGTCGACATGAGGACGCGCATCAGAGAGATCGCACAGGTGATCGACGGACCCATCTCCGCAGAAGCGATGTCGATGGACGCAGAGGGTATGGTCAAAGAAGGCCGCGAACTCGCAAGCATCCACCCCAACGTCAACGTGAAGCTCCCGATGTGCATCGAGACGCTCAAGGCGACGAAACAGCTCTCGTCCGAGGGTATAAAGGTCAACGTCACGCTGATATTCTCCGCTCAGCAGGCATTGCTTGCGGCGAAGGCCGGAGCGGCGTTCGTATCTCCGTTCGTCGGCCGTCTGGACGATATCGGCCAATACGGAACGGACGTTCTTACCCAGATCGTCACGATATTCTCCAACTACGGTTACGACACGCAGGTCATCGCGGCCAGCATCAGGCACCCCGTGCATGTGCTGGATGCCGCGATGGCGGGATGCGATATCGCGACCATTCCATACGATGTACTGAAGCTCATGGTGTCCCATCCGAAGACGGACGAAGGCATCAAGAAGTTCATCGCCGACTACGAGAAATCGAAAAAGTGATGTTCAGATGCACGACATCGTCGTGATAGGCGGCGGACCGGCCGGCTGTAAGGCAGCGACTCTTCTTGCCGAGGATCACGACGTCATCGTCATCGAGGATCACGCGGTTTCGGGATCCCCCGTGCAATGCACGGGGCTGATCACCGACCGCGTGGCCGATATGTCGGGCGTTAAGCCGATCATTCTCAACAGGCTCTACGGGGCCAATGTTCATTTTCCGGGCGGAGGCAT
>CAZXIY010000018.1:0-22228 GCA_964640935.1 uncultured Methanomassiliicoccales archaeon | reverse complement strand
ATCTCCTTTCCGCTGATGATGCACACGCGATATATTATTCTTTTATCGGCACGTGCGTGTGGGTATGCTAAAAAGCCACTTCATGGCCCTCGCACGCGCGATGATAATGTCAACATCGGAAGGCCATGTTTTTTTATACTGTCTGACTATCGCCTAGCGATGGAAGAAGTACCGCCGGAGAACGGTTTCCAAAAATTCCTGAAGACCAAGTATGCAGCACCTATAGGCATCATCCTTGCCCTGGCACTTTGCATACTGATGTTCTATTTCGGGTTATTCGCCTCGCTTTGCGGGATGGGCATACTGCTCATCGGAATAGTTTTGTTCATCATACCGAAGATATTCGGTCTGAAGAGCCTGAAGGCCATGATAGCCGTCGGCGTCGTATTCTTCCTAGTCGCGACCGCAATCGGAGGTCTGGCAGTATCCAAATCGGCAATAGACGCCAACGACAATTACTCCGAGTACAACGACGGCGGGTTCTCCAACGTCGATTTCACGGACAACGGCAACGGAACTGTAACGGTAACTGTAGACCATGCGACATCGGACAAAACGATATTGCTCCGCTACGGAGAGACGACGTTCATATGCTACGGGATCTACAATTTCAAAGGCACCGAGATAACCATGACTGAGACCGATACTGCCGGAACATATTCGGCGACGGTCAACATGTCATCGGGGAAGCTGTACGCCTACAACTTCGGCGAGAAGGTCGGAGAAGGAGATGCATCCAAGACCGTCTCCAAGTTCTACAGCGGTCTGATCAATGATTCTCAGCTGACATACATGACCTTGTACGGCAACGCATACTATGTGGGCCTGGCATCGATAATGTACCTCATGATCGTCCTCATCACCACCTGGATGAGAAAGAATCTGGAGAAGACAAGGGCACGCATGGAAGCAGAAGGACGCCTCTATCCGCAGGGATACGGCCGCTGCAAGGAATGCGGGAGCATAGTCCTTCCCGGCGAAACATGCTGCAGGAAATGCGGTGCGTACATCGATGTACCAGATGACATGAGGGCCAAGAAGGTCGAGATGGTAGAATGCTCCGAATGCGGAGCCGAGGTCCCGGCCGATGCAAAGGTCTGTCCCAAGTGCGGAGCCAACTTCGACGAGGGCGAGGAAGTTGTCATCGTCGATGAGAACGGCCACGAGATAAAGGACGAGGACAACAAGCCAGAGAGCAAGTGATCGCCCTTCCACAAACATTTTCCTTACCTTTCATTTTTGAATACTGGCTATAACCCAAGATTTATCTAATGTCAGTATGTTACACGGATTGGATGCACCCTGACGAGAATATCAAATCAAAGACCCCGGAATCCAAGATTCCCATCGCTCAAAAGATGGCGGCGAAACAGCAGGAAATCTCTGTAACGGAATTCTTCGAAAAAAATAAACAAATCCTCGGCTTCGATTCGCGTTCGAAGTCGCTCCTTATGGGCATCAAAGAAGCTGTGGACAACTCCCTCGACGCTTGCGAGGAGGCGGGCATACTTCCGGACGTCTACGTCAAGATAGAACGCGTGAACGACGACGATTATAACATCATCGAGGAGGACAACGGACCCGGTATCGTGCACAAGATGATGCCGAATGTCTTCGGACGTCTTCTTTACGGTTCGAGATTCCATGCTCTCAGACAGTCCAGAGGGCAGCAGGGTATCGGAATATCCGCGACCGTCATGTACGGTAACATCACGACAGGAAAACCAGCTCACGTGCAATCCAAGATCGAAGGCGACGACGCCGTCGCATGGGGTATGGATATCGTCATCGATACAAAGATCAACCGCCCGGTCGTAACGAACGACAAGGCCTTCACCTGGGAAGGGAAGGAGCACGGGACAAGTATCGAGTACACAATAAAGGGGAGGTACATCACCGGCAAGCAGTCCATTTTCGAATATCTGAAGGACACTGCCATAGTCAACCCCCATGCTAAGATAACATTCGTCGACCCCGATTCTAAGACATTCATCTTCGAACGCGCGACAGAGACCATGCCTGTCAAATCGAAAGAGATAAAACCGCATCCGACAGGCATGGAGATCGGAGACCTTCTGAAATATTCGCAGAATACGGCACAGAAGAACATGAAGGCCTTCCTTACCAACGATTTCTCCAGGGTCACGGGAAGGATAGCCGACGAGATACTCGAAAAATCCGGCATTTCCCCGGACCTTAAACCTAGCAAACTCACACATGAGGACTGCAAGACAATCATCAAGGTCATAGACTCCGTGAAGATCATGGCCCCTCCGACGGATTGCCTGTCGCCTATCGGCGACACGCTGATCAAGAAGGGTCTTATGCACGTCTTGGAGGGCCTCCGTCCAGAATACTATGCTCCGCCCATCACCAGGGCCCCCAAATCCGTGAACGGCAATCCGTTCATAGTCGAGGCGGGAATTGTCTACGGCGGAGAGATACCTTCGGACAGCCCCGTGACCATCCTCAGGTTCGCCAACCGCGTTCCGTTGCTCTTCCAGGCAGGAGCGTGCGCGACCACCAAAGCAGTGGCATCAGTGGATTGGAGAAGATACGGCCTCGAGCAGAGAGGCGGAAAGGGCGTCCCGTTCGGACCCGCCATCATACTCATCCACGTGGCATCGACTAAGATCCCGTTCACATCCGAAGGAAAAGAGGCCATAGCAGACCTTCCGGAGATACACAGCGAGATAGAGCTCGCATTGAAGCTCTGCGCCAGGAACCTGAAGAGCCATCTCAACAAAGAGGACAGGAAGAGGAAGACGCATGCCAAATTCGAGATCGTCCAGGAGATACTCCCGGAACTCGCCGAGAAATCGGCGAAATTCCTCGATCGCCCCATACCGAATCTGGACAGGACCATATCGAAGATCATGAACGTCGTATGGATCGAACCGACTGTTGTATCTGATAAGAAGAAGAGCCGCAAGATCACATACACGATATACAACTACACCGGCGTAGAGCGTTCGCTCTGTCTGCACGCCCAGCTTCCGAAAGAGGCCGTAAATCTCACGCTGTTCAGCAATGAATACTTCACCGAGATGAATGACGAAGGCAAGGTCACCTGGACAATCAACGGCATACCGCCCTCCAAGCACATATCGATATCATTCGATCTTGTAGGCGACATGTGCGACGTATTCTCCGTCGATGACGTCTACATCTCCGGCATCAACCCGGTAATAGTCATGGGAGCGGAACAGCTGCCGGGCGACTGGGGCATCAAGGGAATGGAGATAACCGAGATAGACTCGGACTACGTGGACGATTCCGAAGAGGAAGAGGCCGCCGAAGAAGAGGACGAAAAAGAAGAGAAGGAGGTGGAAGACCTTGAAGATGAATGAAAGACAAAAGATGGCCGTTGACAATCTCACGACCATAATCAATCAATTCTACAACCAGATGGATACAGGGGACATACCGTCTATGAATCTCCCTCTCAGATCGAAGAAGAATATAGAGTTCGATCCGAAGACAGATGTCTGGAAATACGGCAGCATGGAGACCACCCGTACCGCCAAAACGGTACAGGGTGCCACAATGATGCTCAGAACGGTCTACACCGTCAATTTCATCGAGGAGATGATCAGCCAGAGCAAATCATCCACCTTAAGGGAAATGTACTACATTTCCGAAGGATGGGGGCATGCCAAGTTCCACACTCAGGACGAGGGCAACCTCCTCGCCGAGGATCTGGAGACCGTTTCGAAATGCATGAGGGAGGATTTCAAGCTCAGGCCCGAGGAGAGCGGAGCTCACGTCTACGGCGATATAAACTTCAAAACGATGGCCAAAAAGGGAATGAGGAACTTCAACTGCATCGACGATGTCGCCGAAACAGGATTCGCCGTGCCGTACAGCGTAGAGAAGGAGACCTTCGAGATCAAGAACTCCAATGCGAAATTCGTCATGGCCCTGGAGACTGGTGGTATGTACGCCAGGCTTATCGAGAACAAATTCCCGGAGAAATATAACTGCATACTCGTCCACCTCAGCGGCCAGCCCGCAAGGAGCACAAGACGCCTCATAAAGAGACTGAACGGCGAATGCGATCTTCCCGTCGTGGTGTTCACCGACGGCGATCCGTGGTCGTTCAGGATTTTCGCATCCGTCGCATACGGTGCGATCAAGACAGCACATATATCCGATTATCTTGCAACGCCGACCGCACAGTTCATCGGGATCAGCGCCTCCGATATACTCAACTATGACCTTCCGACCGACAAACTCTCGGACAAGGACATCGGGGCACTGAATGCTGAGCTTTCCGACCCCAGATTCAAGGACGAGTTCTGGGTCTCCGAGATACAGGCCATGCTCGAGATGAACAAGAAGGCTGAGCAGCAGGCTCTGGCAAGATACGGTCTCAACTATGTGACGGATACGTATCTTCCGGATAAGCTCGGAGCATTGGGGCTCCTTTGAAACTCAACGGTCGGATCGCATCCGACCATCTTTCTTTTACTTCATATTGACACACCCATATCCTGCATTATCAATAATTTAGGTATAACTAAATTTAAATATATTTAGGCATTCCTAAAATTATGAAATGTAATAATTGCACATCGTGCAGTTCATCCTGCAGATGCGGAACAAATGCCTACATCAAAGGAATAGGCGGCAGGAAGACACTCGGCGACCTCGTGCCCGGTGACTACGGTATCGTGAAAGATGTGATCGGCTCTGATGACACCATCAGGAGAAGGATCCTCGATATGGGGATCACGAAGGGCACGCAGATCATGATGATTAAGAAGGCCCCGCTCGGAGATCCGCGCGAATACAGGGTCAGAGGATATTCCCTTTGCCTCAGACTTAAAGAGGCAAATTTAGTCGAAATCGAATGAGCCAGGTGAATGAAATTGTACCACTGTCAGCGTAAGCTATGGATAAAAGGTGGGTCGAGATGACCATAAATGTGGGACTCGTCGGGAACCCGAATTGCGGAAAGACGACATTATTCAACAAACTGACCGGAAGTTCCCAGAGGGTTGGGAACTGGCCCGGCGTGACGGTCGAGAAGGTCGAAGGAACTTCCAAGCACAACAGCGATGTCAACATCATAGATCTGCCCGGGATCTATTCCGCACGCCCTTACACGCCGGAAGAGAATGTCACACTGAACTACCTTCTGAATGGCCACCCAGATGTCGTAATAAATGTCGTAGATGCCACGAACCTCGAACGCAATCTGTATCTGACGGCACAGTTGCTCGATATGGGCCTTCCCGTAGTCGTGGCCCTGAATATGATCGATGCGGCGGAGGACAAGGGCATTGAGATCGATCCGAAGAAATTGTCAGAATCGCTCGGTTGCTGCGTTGTAAGGACGAGTGCGGTAAAGAACATCGGACTGAACAATCTCATCGACAAGACCGTTCTGAATAAGGATAAGATCGTACCGCCCGTTATGATGTCTGATGATATAGAGGACATCCTGGCACAGATATCATCAAAGATGGGGGTAGACACAGATGCACACGTGAAAAGATGGTATTCTGTCAAAATAATCGAAAAAGATGAGGAATATATTTCCGAACATCCCGCAGTTTGGCAACAAACAAAAGATATCGTAGAGTCGTTCGAGAAGAGATACGATGACAGGTCCGACAGCATCTTGGCCGGAAAGAGATACGATGCAATAGATAGGATCGTAAAGAAAGCCGTGACTAGAAAGAATGGCAGCAGAAAGACGATGACCGAAAAGATCGATCTGATAGTCACCAACAGATGGCTGGGTCTTCCGATCTTCATCGGCATATTGTTCGCTGTCTACTATATCGCAATGAGCAGCGTCGGACAATACGCGACGGACTGGGTGAACGACACGTTCTTCGGCGAATGGATCATCCCCGGCACAAGGGATACCCTCACCGGAATGTCCGTCGATCCGGTCGTGATCGGCCTGATCGTCGACGGGCTGATAAGCGGTGTCGGGGCCGTTCTCGGCTTCCTGCCGCAGATACTCATACTGTTCGTACTCCTCGTTCTGCTGGAAGATTGCGGATATATGGCGAGGATATGTTTCGTGCTCGACCGCATATTCAGGAAATTCAACCTTTCCGGAAAGTCAGTGATACCGCTGATGGTGGGCACTGGCTGCGGTGTACCCGGCATCATGTCGTCCAGAGGAATAAAGGATGATTCGGAAAGGAGACTGACCGTCATAACTACGACGTTCATCCCATGCTCTGCCAAGTTGCCGATCATCGCTCTCATAGCCGGGGCACTGTTCGGAGGATCCGCATTGGTGGCAGTGTTCGCATACATCCTCGGGATAGTCTGCGTGCTGATATCGGGCGTGATATTGAAGAAGACGAAATACTTCGCAGGAGCGGCATCGACCTTCATAATGGAACTTCCGCAGTACCATCTGCCAAGCTCCCTGACAGTTCTGAGCACAACTCTTGAACGCGGATGGCAGTTCGTGAAAAAGGCCGGGACATTCATACTCCTCGCCAGCGGACTCATATGGTTCCTTTCTTCATTCGGCTGGAACATGTCACTCGTCGATGATGTGGGCAATTCGATCCTGGCATCGATAGGGAACAGCATATGCTGGATCTTCAGCCCCCTTGGATGGGGCGATGATTGGCAGTTCTCCGTTGCAACGATAACGGGCCTTCTTGCCAAGGAGAATGTCGTCGGAACTTTCGGAGTGCTGTTCAGTTACGGCGAGGTATCGGAATCCGGCATGGAGATCTGGAACATACTGTCCACTATGCTGACGTCATCCGCAGCTCTCTCATTCCTGGCGTTCAACCTGATATGCGCGCCCTGCTTCGCGGCGATAGGAGCAATGAAAAGAGAGCTCGGGACCTGGAGAAGAACGCTTGCGGCCGCCGCATATCAATGCACGCTCGCATACCTCGTTGCCATGATGATATACCAGTTCGGGACGTTCATCGAATACCGTACCATCGGTATCGGCCTGATCGTCGCTGTCGTGGTCCTGATCATGATGGTCGCAATGATGGTCTCGAAGGATCCGTTCAGATCATCGGATAGGTGCGGTGAGGCAGATGCTCAATGAGCCGACGATCGCGGTCATACTGGTGTTGATCGCCGTCATGTCCGTCGCCGCACTCATCTGCTACAGAGAAATGAAGAAAGGGGGGTGTTCAGGATGCGCGAAGTGCAAATGCAAGAGATGACCGACGCGCACATCGACCGATACAACACGTCATAACTAGTGTTACTGGAATCGGAGGCCCGTTTAGGGCGGGCCTCCGTAAATAATTCACTGGGATGCTTCTTCCAGTCTTTTGACGACGAATTCCTTGTCCATCGTCGCGAGGAACGTTCCGAGCCTAGGTCCGGACGTTCTTTGGATAAGTATCTTGTAAAGGGCCTGGAATCCTTTCTTGGCCCCCAGCGATGTGGCTTTAGCCTCTTCTGAGACCACGCTGCTTATCGCCTCGGCATTCCAATCCGAGACGGAGAGTCCTTTGGCCAATTTTCCGAAGTACGCCTTCTCATCCGCGGACAGATCCACGGACGGCATCGTCTTCGAGACCGAGAACTTGACCATTTCCGGAGCGAATCCGTTGAGCCAGTACCTGACAGAATCTACTCTGCGTCTGATCCTTGATATATCGGCGTCGGTAGCATTCGAGAAGTCCTCCGTACGTTTCAGTATCTCCAGCACGCCGTCGAAATCATCGGTCATCTGAACGACATTGACGAGATGCCTGTACGGCACCTGGAGCGGCATCTTCGACGGCACGTTGTTGTGCTGAGCGATCTCGTATGCACGGATGGTATTGTCCTCCGTGTCGGTCGCTCCGCCTTCGAAGTAGAGACGTTCCATCCTGTCGTATTCGTCGGCCATGTCGAGCGTTCCGAGTCCCGAATCGTAATCTATCGCCTTCTGGGGATTGACCCTGAGGAACAGGTAGTTCAGAACCTCCGGCGGGGTCATGTGTATCGCATCGAGCCCCGTGACAGGAGATCCGGTCGACTTGTGCATCTGACCTACACCCTTGAGCTGGACGAATTCATATGGCACGGGATACGGCGGTTCAACGCCGAATATCTCTCTGGCGATCCTCACGCCGCTGTCATACGATCCTCCGGCGGCCGCATGGTCCTTTCCGAACGGCTCGATCGAAGTTCCGAATATCTTCCATTTGGCCGGCCACTCGAGTCTCCATACGAGCTTTCCGTCAGCCTTTCTTACATCCGCTTTGCCGTGGTGCCCGCATTTGCACTGATATTCCACGTACGGGAACTCATATGTGTCGAGCAGCGGCACTGTGTAGCATCCGCACTCCTCGCAGAGCGGGTTGTATGGAGAGAAATCGTCCTTGAGGTCCCTTCCGGTGACCTCTTTGAGTATATTGATGACCTGGGGGCGTTTCTTGAATGCGAGATCTATGGTCTCGGCGAACTTGCCCTGTTCATACAGCTGGTGCGTCCATATTATGTCGCACTTCACGCCGAGCGAATCTACCGCGTCCAGGAACGGCTGTATGAAATGGTGGGCGTAATTGTCATGCTTACCGCAGGGGCAGGGGATCTTGCAGATGGGTTTGTTGACGTACTGCTCGAATTCCTCGGGAAGGAATTCATACCTTCTTCTCAGAGGGTCGAATGAGTCGATAAGGTAGATGAGTCTCACATCGGATCCTTTCTCTTTGAGAGCGCTGCGGATGGATTCTCCGGTGATGGCCTCTCTCAGACTTCCGACGTGGAGTATCCCTGTCGGGCTTATACCCGTCGCGATCAACGGATGATCTGTCTTCTTCGCCACGTCTTCTGCAATAACGTCAGCCCAGTGCATACTAATCGGCCCCTGTTAGCGCCGTTCAATAAAAGACCCTTTCGGTTTAGACCTAGTAATATTTTTATACAGAGGTCTGTTTCTCTTCTTCAATGGCAAAGAAAAACGACGGCGGATTTCAATCTCAGGCAGGATTGGTCAGGTATTTCGATACCGAGAACGACAAAGCCCTGAAGATCAGCCCGAAACTAGTCATCGGACTCGCTATCGGCATGTGTGTCCTCGTGCTTCTGCTCGAGACGTTCATCCCGATGAGCTGAACTGTCGCTTTGGACTTGTTCATCGGTTTTGCAATCGTGTTGTGACAGCGTTCGCGCTGTCGTTCTTATTCTTATTCCAGCGGTCATCGACTGAAAGGTCTGTCCCGGGGATCTTAAGAATTATATGAAAATCCAACGGACCAGGCAGAAGCCCGATCCGTGAATGAAGTGGTTTACAGCTGATCGTTCGGCTGGATCTTGTACTCTGGCGGGTACTTCTTTCTGAACGCTATCGAAAGGAGCGGCGGAGCGATTATCGTCGTAATGACTGACATCAGAACGACGACCGTGTACAATTCCTGGGATATGGCCGTACCGCCGTTGACGACGATGCTGAGGCCTATGGTCGCGACGATTATTCCGACCTCGCCCCTGGGGATCATACCGATACCGATGATGTTCATCGAGCTCTTGTCCAATTCCCTGTCCCCGAGCTTCGCTCCGATAGAGCAGCCGACGTACTTGCCTATCACAGCAAGGATGATCACTATCACCGTGGCGATGATGAGTTGCGTCGTTATGTGATCGAGGCTCACCTGGAGACCTACGTACACGAAGAAGAACGACACGAAGAGGACGTTGATTGATTCCACCTTCTCCAGAAGCCCGAGTTCTACGGCATAATCGGAGAATAGCATACCTGCGAGGAATGCCCCGATTATGGCCGCGAGACCTATGTACTCCGCGAGCCACGCGAAGATAAGACATGTACCGAGGGAGATGACCAGCATGTTGTACCTCGGAGGTATGTAGTTGTTGTTCTCCGCGAACTTACGCTGGGTACGGTGCTGCCACCACTTATGCAAAGCTGGCACACCTTTGGACGCGACCAGCATTACGGCAAGAACGAATACTATCGCCATTATTGCCACGCTGGCCACGCTCGCTATATCGATACCGCCGGATTTTGCCATACCGGACACTATCGCGAGGACTATCATGCCGAGTATATCGTCTATGACCGCGGCCCCGATGATGATCCTGGATTCCTTGGTGTCCGTCAGCTTCATATCCTTGATGACACGGGCTGTGATACCTACGCTGGTGGCGACCATCGCGGCTCCGAGGAACAGCGCGTGATACATGTTCCCGTCCTCGAAGAACTCTATATAACAGTATCCAAGTATGAACGGCAATATCACACCGAGGGTCGCAACAAGTATCGCAGCTTTACCGACAGATGTCAGGTCCTTTACACGGGTCTCGAGACCCACCGAGAACAGCAGGAATATCACACCGAGCTCTCCGATGACCTTCAGTATGTCGAACATCTCGCTTGTGACCATATGGCCGTCTTCGCCGATGTAGTACCATATGCCCAGCATATCTGCCAGGGTCTGACCGTTGGTCAGGATTACGTTCGCCAATATTATTCCGACGATTATCTCTCCGACCAATCCGGGAATCCCGAATTTTTTGAAGACAAAAGATGCAATCTTCGCTAACACGAAGACCACTGCGAGCATCAATAGTACTTCTCCGATCTCCATAGGCAACATTATGATTGTTCTAAATTTAAGTGTATGCGAACGACAAAAGAGGATGGGAAAAAGGTTTTGTTAAGAAGTTATCTCAAATGAAATATTTTCCGCCAGAAGCAAAAGAGGAAACGAATGCTCCCTCGTTGCCGAAGGTCGACCTGTGAGGCACGGGTATCATGTCATCGTCATCGACGGTGACCTGGTCGTCATCCTCTTTCTGAACGTCCGGCTTTCCGAGTATGAATCTTATACCGGTGTTGCCGACGTGCTTGGACGATGATGTGGCGAATCCGAAGCAGATCTTCGTCGGTTCCGTATAGGCAGCCGCTCTTGCAAAGACCTCGGCCTTCGCTTCTTCGATATGAGATACTGCCGGCGATGCTTCTGCGACTGTTTCCGGAACGACTTCCGCCTGCGGCTCATCGATAACGATGTTGACGTTGGATTCCACTGGCGATTCGATCTCAGATATCACGTAATCTATCTGAGGGGCATCGTTCACGACTATGTTGGTGACTTCCTCTGCCGGCCCTTCTATCTCGGATATGACATAATCGATCTGCGGAGCGTCGTTGACGACGATGTTCGTCTCAGCATCCGGAACGCTGTCTATCTCCGATATCACATAATCTATCTGAGGCCTGTCGTTGACGACGATATTCGTCTTTCCTTCGGCAGGTTCTTCTATCTCGGATATGACATAATCGATCTGCGGAGCGTCGTTGACGACGATGTTCGTCTCGCACACACGCTCTTCCTCGATCGTCCCTATCACATACTCTATCGGCGGCTTCGGAGCCTCGAACACTTCCGGTACAAGCCCCGGCATGACATCGTTCACGATCGAATCCGCACTTACGTAATCGATCGCTTCTGAGATGAATGCCTCTTCGACCGGGTCCACCTGGGATACGACCGCGAGAGGACCTGCCGATTCAACACATGCCGGAACCGATGATTCCGACACTATGCATATGCGACTCTCGGATACTGCCGCGACGGCCGTACCGCACTGAGACTCCGGCACATCTGGAACGACTTCCTCATTCTGTGCCGCGACATCATCGGCCGGATATTCGCTGTCGACCGAATCGATGAGCACGAAATCCCTGACCATCGCTGCTGCGGCGACCTCGTCGGCCACCTGGTACGAGATATCGGGTGTGCTGTCGTCCAGGACATCGGCATCGTACTGATCGGATACCTCGGCATCCATCATCGACATCTCGTCCCCTCCGACATCGGGGATCGTCATCTTCATGACATCGCCGAGATCGTCATCGATCTCCACTGCTGTCTGTTCCTGTACCGCTTCCGATCGAATATCGTCTGTCTTTTTCTCCTCGGCAGGAACGTCCGATACTGAACCCTCAGAAGGTTCCTCGGCAGATGCGTCTAGCTCCTGTTCGGAATCCGTCCCGAAAGCATCGTCATCGCTCCAGTAGTCGAAATCGTAGAATGCCTGCGAGGTCGTTATCCTCACGGCCGCCGCAGACGATGTCTCCGCCGACTGTACCGTCGGGAAGGCCGGTTCGGACATTTCCGAGAGGTCATCGAGTTCCTTGACGACGGCGCCGCCTTCTATCTCGACGTCTGGCTCCTGGATCTCTTCCGCCTCCGATTGTTGTTCGACCTGATCGTCAATAACGATATCATCCTCTGATGCCAGAGACGATTCGGCAGTCTCCTGCTCTCCGTTCTCGATCTGCGGTACCGAAATATCGTCTTTCGCTTCTTCTGACATCGGCTCTGCCGATGCAGAAACATCCTCGATGACATCCGTCGACTCTGTCTGGATATCGGACGGCTCTTCCGCCTGCATATCCTCCGATGCGGGAACGTCCATCTCATCCGATGCATCCATCACCGGTGCTTCTGCGTCTTCTTCGAGAACCCCTGTCTGTTCTGCCAACGGAACCTCTTCGATCGACGGAACGTCCGTGACCATATCGTCCTGGACTTCCGACATCTGTTCCTCGGGAACATCCGTCTGCACCTGCTCTGCGGGAATCTCGACGGGGTCCGCGTACATCTCTGTCCGGACCTCTTCCGCCGAATAGATCGGTACCTCGACGTCTGCAACGGCAGGCTGGACCTCTTCGACGTATTCCTCTTCCGTCACCTCGTATACAGGTTCCTCGATTGCAGGGGCCTGCACATACTGAGCTTCAGGAGCATTATCTTCAATTGTTGACCTTGCATCTTCCGGGACCGCGATCTTGATCTCTGCGGGCGCAGTTGCATCCGCGATCGCGTTCTCGCGGTGTACCTCACGCAAGAATGTAGGTCTGTTCACAACGCTTATGATCCTCCTCTTACGAGGAGCGATCGCTACCGTCCCGTCCGACGGCCTCTTGTTCGATCCCATTAGGGAGCCGAACAACCCCTTGAATCCTGCTTTTGCCCCTTTTTTAGAGCCAGAAGCAGAGCTACCGCTGTTATTCAGGTTCTCAGAACCCATGCTATCCCATCCGCGCGATGATACGCATTCTAAGTATTAAAGCTTCCACCTTCAATACTTAAAACAGAAACGTGTCAGCTGCGAACGAACTTGACATAATCGGCCTTTCCGGTCGAATTGATCTCCTTCATGACATCCTTCATGGTAGCGGCGTCGCTGGAGATTATCATGACCTCCAAACATTTTCTGTCCTTGAGATGCGAGTGCAGCTGCGTCTTTATGTGCTCCTCGTACCTGTGCTGTATCTGACTTATCCATGTGTCGCCGTGATCACCGTGCACGATAACGAGCACGCCCTCCACCGGACCTTCCATGTCGCTCAGTTCTTTGATCTCGGTCTCGGCGGCCCGTATCGCATATCTTATAGCTTCGCTGCGACCGTTGAGTCCACACACCACCTGTATATCCTCCAAAGAGCGGATATTGTCATCATTCAGGGAAACACTGATTATTCCCATAGGTCATCGTTATTAACAATATGAGTACATCATATATCAAAATTATTAACCTTTCAGCAATATTTTAATAATCAGTGATGATGAAGAGGTTCTATGGATACGGTCTCCATCTTCCTGATCTACACAGTGGCCCTCATCGGAGTGTCTATGGTAGGAGCATACCTGCCCTACATCAGACCATTAACCGACAAGCAGGTCCACCTCCTAGTGGCACTGAGCTCCGGGATATTCCTGGGCATATTGTTCTTCCTTCTTCTTCCAGAAGCGATCCACGAATCTGCAGAAGGGAACATCTCTCCTACATACGTCTGCATAACCATAATGTTCGGATTCCTCGCCATATTGTTCGTCGATGTGCTGATGAAACATCATCACATGGCCGAATGCCCCTGCGAATGCCATGAGGACGAGCACTCTCACAACTTGACGTCCATGTCAGCCTTCATCGGCCTCTCCGTCCACGCATTCGTCGACGGCCTGGTTCTGGCCACCGGACTCCTGGCGAGCAGCGACATTGGCTGGATAACCCTGCTCGGCATGTGCATACACAAGCTCGTCGTCCTGTTCTCGCTGTCGTCCACGTTCGTCCTCGCCGAACAGCCGAAGAAGGTCGCGATGAAGTATCTGTTCTCATTCGCGATTATAACGCCTATTGCCGCGGTGATATCATTCATTGTCCTGAACGGCATGTCCGTCGAAGGCCTCGCGGGACTTCCATTGGCATTCTCTGCAGGAACATTCATGTACGTCGCACTCTGCGATATGGTGCCAGAAGCTTTCCACAGAAAAAGCCAGGAACTCAAATCATTTGCATTCCTTCTCATCGGTCTCGCAATAGCGGCCGCCGTATTCCTCCTCATAGGACACGGACATTGAAGGACACTGATGCGAGCCCTTATAAGAAGGGGCTCGCATCTCGCTCTGAAAGACATGACAGAGAACATCTGGTTCTGGGTCGGCTTCCTTATACTGGTGGCTATTCTGCTTGCTTTGGACCTAGGCGTATTCAATCGCAAGTCCAAACACATCTCTGTGAAACAGGCATTGTACTTCACGCTCCTGTGGATCACCATCGCACTGATATTCGGTGTGTTCGTATGGTATACTCTCGGTTCGGAGCTGGGTATCGCATACTACACTGGATATGCGATCGAAAAAGCGATGAGCGTGGACAACCTGTTCGTGTTCATCCTGATATTCTCGTACTTCTCGATACCTGACGAGTATCAGCACAAAGCATTGTTCTACGGTATCATCGGAGCATTAGTGTTCCGTGCGATATTCGTGTTCGCCGGAGCAGAACTCCTGGAGAGATTCGAATTCGTGATGTATCTGTTCGGAGTGATACTGATCATCGCAGCTCTCAAGACCATGTTCGCCAAGGACAAGGACAGCGGGGACAACAAGATAGCGGTGTTCATGTCGAAGCATCTGAAATCCTCGCCGACACTCGACGGCGATAAGTTCTTCACCGTACAGAACGGCAAGAAGCTGATGACGCCTCTGCTCCTTTGCGTCATAGTCATCGAACTCACGGACATCGTATTCGCCGTCGATTCCATACCGGCCGTGCTGGCCATCACCACGGACAGATTCGTTGTCTACACATCCAACATATTCGCCGTGCTCGGACTCAGATCCCTGTACTTCGCGATAAGAGGTTCGCTCGCATCGCTCGAGTATCTGAAATACGGTCTCGGAATAATCCTGGTGTTCGTCGGTGTGAAGCTGTTGATCTCGAACTTTATCGAGATACCGGTCCTCGCATCGCTCGCATTCATCCTCGGAGTATTGGCTATCACGATCGTCCTTTCGCTGCTTCTCAGAAAAAAGAAGATGGCCGATCAGGCCGGAGGACAGACCGGAGGGACGGCCTGACGAAGAGTACAAATCTGAACTAAACGGATATCGGGAACGATAGCCATGACAGCGAAGAAAAACAACATCTGCTTCGAATCGATGATCGATGAGTTCTGCGATAAGAGCGATCTCAACCGTTTCGACGGGTATCGCATATTCGACGCTCCGCTGTTCGGGTACGGGTCCCCGGAAGATCCCAAATACATGGGATTCAGAGACAACAAGGAGGCCCACCTCCCGTACCTCATCCTTCCGAAGGAATGGAACCCAAAGGCGGCCGCAGTCGTGTCCGTATTCCTGCCGGTCAGTACGTGGATCCGCGAGTCTAATCGCGGCGGGAAGACGGGATCCGCCGAATGGGCAGTCGGCAGAGTGGAAGGACAGTCGTTCATTGTTGAATTGGCGAAATATGTCGTCGGAAAGATGACCGATGACGGATTTACCACCATATCTCCGTCAGTAGACAGCAGAATGCATGTGGTGGGATTGGATGAGAAGGATCCTTTCTTCCCGCCCGGCGTTCATTTCACATCCACATGGTCCGAAAGGCACAACGCATTCATCTGCGGTCTTGGGACCTTCGGCCTGTCGAAGGGGATAATCACCGAAAAAGGAATGGCCGGACGTCTAGTCAGTTTCATAACCGAAGCGAAATTCGAACCGACACCGAGGAGATACGAAGGACTGTACGATTATTGCATAAAATGCAATGCGTGCGTTCGCAACTGCCCGGTGGGCGCGATAGATCCTGTGAATGGGAAAGATCACATGAAATGCGCCGGAGCCATAGCCGAATCAAAGAAGATACTACAACCCAGATATGGGTGCGGAAAATGTCAGGTCAAGACCCCCTGTGAGGACAAAAATCCATCGGCGGGAAAGCACAAAGCCGCTTCTAAATAAAGGACATCAAAGTTGAATAAGAAAGAACGAAGACGATCGAATGGGTGAAACGCTAAAGAAGGTCCGTACGCCTGCAATGCTGTTCATACTGCTGATGGGAATAGTCAGTATGTTCTCGGACATGACCCATGAGGGTGCGGCCAGCATACTCGGAGCATACCTTTCTTTGGCGGGTGCCTCAGCAGCCACGATCGGATTCGTTTCCGGGCTCGGGGAGCTTATCGGCTACTCCATGCGTCTTGTGACCGGTGTCATCGCGGACAAGACCAAAAAATACTGGACGCTGACCGTCATCGGTTACATAATCGATTGCGTCGCGATACCGCTGCTCGCTCTGGTGCCGAACGGCGGATGGGTGCTGGCCTGCGCATTGGTGATAATACAGCGTACCGGCAAAGCAATAAAGAAACCATCCAAGGACACGATCCTGTCCTTTGCCGCCTCTCAGGAAGGGGCCGGCAAGAGTTTTGCCATACAGGAAGCATTGGATCAGATCGGAGCGTTCCTCGGACCGGTCATACTCTTCATTGTCATGGCCCTGCAGACCAACACCGACACGTTCACCGCATATTCGGTCTGCTTCGCAGTGCTGGGGATCCCGGCATTCGCGACCGTTGCTCTTCTGCTCTACGCGAAACGCAAGTTCCCGAATCCCGACCAATTCGAACCTGAACCGAAGAACGACACACAGAAATTCGTGATGAAGAAATCATTCCTTCTTTACATGGCGGGAGCCGGACTCTTCGCAATGGGTTTCGTCGATTTCACACTCATTACCATGCATGTCTCCAAGACCGCACTGATAGACGCGAACTATCTGCCGCTTCTGTACGCGGGAGCAATGCTGGTCGATGCTGTGGCTGCATTGGTATTTGGATGGATGTACGACAAATACGGAATAGGCGTACTTGCCATATCCACCATCGTCTCGGCAGCGTTCTCAGTTCCGATATTCCTGTATTCGGATGTATCCCTCACAGTCATCGGCGTCCTCATGTGGGGCGTCGGAATGGGGGCTCAGGAATCCATACTGAAGGCAGTGGTCACGAACATCGTCCCGAAGAATATGCGTTCCACTGGATTCGGATTATTCCAGACATCGTTCGGCATATGCTGGTTCATAGGCAGCTGGGCCATGGGGATAATGTACGATTCGAACATCATCTGGCTCGTTATATTCTCGGCAGTGACCCAGATGGCGGCCATACCGCTGTTCCTGATGACATCTAGACAGAGAAAGAAAGAGATCGGTTCGGAATCCGCTTCCGCGAACGGCGTCTGACGGTTGCATACATATCAAAGGATGCATGGATAGATTGATATAGGGTCCTACCAGGTACGGTTCGCATGGAAAGCTACCCGATCTCACAGTCAGAGATTAAAGACCTGAAACAGACAATGGGTTTCCGCGTCAACGGAAAGGTATGGTCGGACTTTGCCGAGAGCCACGCCGATGGCTGCACAAGCGTCGAGCTTATCGAACTTGTGAAGAAATGGATGAATCCGCCATACGAAGTCGAGGGGGACCTCGACGAGTACCTCGAGAGCATCCTGAGATTGTTCGTGGACTTCGTCCGCCACTCCGAGAGAGCGTAAACACGTCGTCGGATCGGGGATCTCCGATCCGACAAATCACTTAGCGGAACGTCTTTTTCCAGTCAGATCCTGTATCTTTATCTTGTACACGGACACGGCAGGCAGTATATCGGATTCCAAAGGATAGTTCGGGAAACCGCAATGATCCAATAGGAGCGTCAATGCTCTCATGGCCTCGTCGCCCGATATCAGTTCCGGAATGCCTACGCCCATGACACTCTCGTAGTCGCATGTGACGCTGTGACCTGTGCTTCTGAAACCCTGGAATATATCTGCCTCGACGAATACTTTTCCGCCTTTCGACAGAATATCCACCTTCTTCCCCTCCGTCGCACCGTGTATGAAGATTGTCAGTGAACCATTCAGGGCCTCGTATCCGAACGACAGCGGCACGACGTATGGAATGCCGTCTCCGTCTATCATCCCTATCCTGATCGTATCGCAACGGTCCAGGACGCTTATCACGTCGTTGAAATCCGCTATCTCGCGTTCCTTCCTTCTCATCGTCATTGTCATTGATGATCATCGCTGTTCGACATAGAAACGGCAAGCTCTCTGATCTGCTCGATACTCTTGTCCGTCATAGCCGACCTTAAAGTTACCATAGGCTGGCACAGCTTCATATCTGCCATCGATTCTATCACTTTCGAGATCTTGGCCCCTGCCATCGGGCTCCAGCTCCCGTTCTCGATTATTCCGACGATACGTCCGTGGAGCTTCTTCGAACTTAACTCGCTGATGAATGCATCCATTGCCGGGAACACACCGCCTTCATAGGTCGTGGTTGCCAATACGATCCTCCTGTGGGTGAACGCCCCCTCCAACGCATATGATATATCAACGCGTGCAAGATCCATTATATCAGAACCGAGCCCATTCTTCTTCAGCTCCTCGGCCATCCTGCAGACCGCTGCCCTAGTGTTTCCGTAGATCGATGTATATGCTATCAGAACGTCCTCTGTCTCCGGTTCGCATCTGCTCCATACGTCGTACGTGGAGACGTATCTTCCGATATCCGAATCGAGCACCGGACCGTGGAGCGGGCATATCTTCGATATCTCGAGACCCGATGCCTTCGAAAGGACCTTCTGGACTGGTGAGCCGTACTTTCCTACAATATTGAAATAGTAACGCCTGGCACCTTTGACCCAATCGTAATCTGGATCGGCCGGGCCGAATCTTCCGAATCCGTCAGCGGTGAACAGGATGTGCTCTTTGGATTCGTATGACATCATGACCTCGGGCCAATGCACCATCGGGGCCATGATGAATTTCAGACTGTGTTCTCCTATATCTATGGAGTCACCTTCGCCGACCGCGATCTTCCTGTCGCCGTAATCAACGCCAAAGAACTGCGTCATCATCTCGAAGGCCTTGGATGTGCCGACGATCCTCATGCTCGGATACATCTCCGCAAGCCTCGCAACGTTGGCTGCATGATCTGGCTCCATATGATGGACGACAAGATAATCCGGAGAACGCCCGGCAAGAATACCGCAGAGATCGCTGAACCACTCTTCGGACATCCTCGAATCCATGGTATCCAGGACTGCTATCTCACCGTCGTCTATAACGTACGAATTGTACGTTACGCCATCGGGTATGGGATATTTGCTTTCGAACAGATCCAACGTCCTGTCCTCTTCTGTTATCAGCGTTATGGATTCGGATATCGTCTTGATTATTTGAACACCCGATATCCGCATGAAATATTACCGTTTATCATTGTTTGCTTTATCAGATACGGCAACGTCGATAGAGTTCCGCCGATAGTGCCAATATAGAATCACGCAACGCAAGCCCCGCTATGATATGCGTAGCATGCGGTCATCATGACCGCATGAACGCACGATCCGATGCAAATCAATCCGCTGCGGTGCTTTGCGTTCCGCCGCAGAACGAACACTTCGGATTCGCGGGCGAACTTATGAATATCTTCTTGCACGAGAGACATTCCCTGGTCTCATAATCGTCGAGCTGACGGTCACTCGATGTACCGCAGAACGGGCATGCCCATGTTCCCGCGCTCTCCACGAATGCACGTCCGCATGACGGACACTCTTTGATCTTGTAATCCGTTATGTCAAAATTGTCCCTGCTTCCGCAAAAGGGGCATTGGTCCACCCCGTTCGCTTCAACGTAAACGTTGCCGCATTCATCGCACTGTTTAGCTCTTGCCATCCATATGCCTTCTGGCAATACGGATTTAGGTATGCCGTATTTGGGTCTTTTCATTTTTAATCCGCGACAAGCATTGCTCTCTGCAGACACGGCGTAAAGTCAGGAATATTCCGTTTCCCTTCTCCTTCTCTCCAGTTCCTCGAGTTCCGTATACGCGATCTTACCGATCTTTGTCATAGGCATCTTGTCGATGACCTCATACTCCTTCGGAAGAGCGAATCTGGCAATATTGTCCTTGCAGTAGGCCTTGATCTCACTCATGAGCTCGTCTGTCCTCTGCACCCCGTCCTTCAGGACTATGAATGCTTTCACCCTCTGCTGTCTTACCGGATCGGGTATGCCTATCGCACATGACGTTTCGATTCCCGGGAACGAATTGAGGACATCCTCTATCTGACACGGATAGATGTTGTATCCCGAACTGATGATCATCCTCTTGTAACGCTGCTTGAAGTAGACGAAACCGTCACTGTCCATCATTCCGAGGTCGCCGGTATGCAGCCAGGTACGTCCGTCGGCATGGACCTTCAAGGTCGATGCGGTCTCTTCCGGATTATCGACGTAACCGAGCATGACATTCGGCCCGGAGATGCATATTTCTCCCTCTTCGCCGTACGGAAGATTCTCTGTCGTACCTATGCGGACTATTTTGAAAAGAACATCGGGGAACGGTATGCCTATGCTCCCCGGACGATATCCGTTGATCGGTGTGAGGCATGTCGCGGTGACACATTCGGTGAGGCCGTACCCTTCCCTGATTATGGTCTTCCCGTTGTGATCGGCAATGAATTTGTCGACCTTCTCTCTCGTCGAGCTTGGTAAAGCATCCCCTCCCACGAATACGCCTTCGAGGCACGAGAGGTCGGCATCTTTGATCGCATCGGAAGATATCATCTTCTCGTAGAGCGTCGGAACACCGGCTATGAAGTTCGGCTTCTCCGTGGCTATGAGTTTCGCATAAGTATCTGGAGTGAACGTAGGGACGAGTATGCATCTCCCGCCGAATGAGAGGAACGTGTGTATCCCGGTGCAGAGGCCGAATCCGTGGAATATCGGCATGACCGACAGGACGATGTACTCTTTCTTGATGTATTTCTTCGCCTCATCGGTGTAAAGCATCTGTATGTCGCATGGGATACAATTGCTGCATGCCAATGTTTCCATCGATGTGGAATTGAAATTGAGATTGGAAAGGAGCACACCTTTGGATGTGCCGGTAGTTCCGCCGCTGTAAAGTATCACTGCCGGGTCGTTGCCCTTGTTCGGCACGTCCGGCATATTCATACCTTCCGCCTTTCTGAGGAAATCGCGCCACATCAGGATGCAATCGGACACTGGCATCTTGGGGACCTTCCTTCCGAGCGTGAGAGAATAACCGATCTTCTTGACGAATGAGAGCTCGTCCTTTATCGATGTCACGATGAGTGTCTCGAGTTTAGTCTCATCCTTGACCTCTATAAAATTGCCGCAGAATGCATCAAGCGTCAGAGCTACTTTGGCCTTGCAGTTATTGAGATATCCTTTTATCTCGTTCTTGGCCGAGAGCGGATGTATCACGGTCGCTATGGCTCCGCATTTGACGACTGCATAAAAGAAGCATACAGCCTGGGGACAGTTCGGCATGCATATCAGGGCCCTGTCGCCCTTCCTCACGCCCATGTTGTAAAGACAGGCCGCGATATGATCTACCTTTTCGATGAATTCCTTGTATCTCGTTTCCCTGTCCATGAAGACGAGTGCTATTCTTTCCGGGAATCTTGCGGCAACGAGACGCACCGACTCATACAGAGATATGTCAGGATATGTGAGTGTATCCGGCGTTTGCTTGTGATCGTAGAATTTCAGCCAAGGTCTCTCGATATCAGTCATCCAGATGCCATCCCGACGATATATCTTGGAGGATATATCAGATATCGGGGACAGTTCCGTGATAGTTAATGATTATGCTTGAACAGACGAGACCGATGAACATAGAGGCGTGATCCATAGTGAAGATAGGATCCCATCCCTGACGGCATTATGCACCCCTTTGGTCATTGTGCACCAAAAAGATCTCACCCCTACTTCAGAGCAGGTGCTGTATCAATTTTGCATTTGATCATCAATAACAGAGTTACCGCAATCGTGATTAAGGAAGATATCGAACGGTTGCCCTTCGATGACAAGGAACGCAAAAGTGATGGATAGTGCTCCCGTCGGGATTTGAACCCGAGTCGAAGCCTCGAGAGGGCTTCATG
>CAZXIY010000017.1:0-22275 GCA_964640935.1 uncultured Methanomassiliicoccales archaeon | reverse complement strand
GGATCCTCGGATGATACGCTGTAATACAATTTCCCATCGTTGAAATCATCCCCGTAAGCCCCTGACACGTTGTCAGCTTCGCCGACGGTCAGCGGTATCGCCGTTATTACGAACAATGCCACCAGACATAGTGAGATGATCTTTACCATGCGGACGGTCGCCAGACCGTCTGGTCCGTTATGATCTTTATTTTGTTTCATTGTCTCCCTTCACAGTATTTTGAAGATTTGAATGCCTAAGTCTACCAATGTGCCGTTGTAAACTGGGAATATATAATACGATTTCCGACCAACATTTTCGATTAATACGACTCTGTTTGATTCAAACACTCATATGAACCTATCATCCGCGGTGCAAGATTTCATTAAAAACCATACTTATTGCTTCTCACCGGAGATCTGAACCGTTTGAACATACCATCGATCAGACTGGGTATTCTGCCGGCCGTATTATCACAACGATGATGTTTTTACCAGACCTGTGATCGAATAATTACCTGTCTGCATAGATGTGCGCACTAATACGCCACCGATTGTTCATCAAATGCCTGAACATGTGATTATGTACACGGGATTCTGAGCCGTCATGAGATGATATCTTCCCGCCTTCCTCGCATTCGCGATCGACACCGACACGATACTTTCTTCCTTAAGACCCAGCCTTCCGATGCATTCCGTCGCTTCCGACAGTGTCTCGATCGTCACGGCGTTGATCACGATACGCACTTTCGGATTCATGTCGAGCACCTTCCTGAGGATCGTCCCCATGTTACCGGATGAACCTCCGACGAAGACATGCGTCGGAACAGGCAGCCCGTCCAGGGCCTCCGGGGCCGTACCTTCCACGGCCTCCACATTCCACGCCCCCATCTTCTCCGCATTCCTGCGGATCAGTTCCACCGCAGATGATTCCTTCTCGATAGCATACACCCTGCCGTTCACGGCGGTCAATGCCGCTTCGACTGATACTGAGCCAGTACCCGCCCCGATGTCAAATACAATGGAATCGTCCCTGAGTTTGAGCTTCACCACAGAGAGAGAACGGACCTCACTCTTCGTCATCGGAGCGTCACCTCTGACGAAGTCTTCATCGGGTATGCCTATCGGGACCGAACTGTCCGCACAATCATTGATTATCATCACTATGCACAGTTTCCCGAATGTTCCGGATCCGATACCTTTCGGTATTCCCGACACTATGCATTCGTCCGCCTGTCCCAGATCCTGACCGACGGTCATAATGACATCCCCCAGACCGTATCTTTCGAGATCTGAGCAGAGCCTGTTAACACTCTCGCCGCCGTTCATGAGGGATATGACCTTGCGGTGCCTCATGACATTCCCGACGATGTTGGAATCGGACCCGTGAGCGCTCATGAGATACGCATCATTCCATGACGTCCCGATCCTGGAACATAGATACGACACAGAGGATATCCCGCATACGATCTCCACATCGTACCTTTCCCCGGCAGCTCCGGATATGCCTTTGGCAGCACTGTAGAATCCCGTATCTCCTGAAACGAGAACGACAGAATTGAAGATCTCCGCGTTCGCATCGAGATACTTCACTATCTCTTCGGCCCTGTATTCCGCGATACGCGGGGCCGGGCCGCTGACGGACGATATCATCCTTTCTGCTCCGAACAGCATATCCGCATCGCGGATGGCACGTTCTGCCGAGACGGTCATCGTACCTCCGTCGCCCATGCCGATGCCGACCACCGTTATCCTTCTCTTTCCTAATGCAGAAGCTGACCCTAGTTCCTTTCCCGATATCTCCGATATGCGTTCCACGACCTGTCCGAACGTTATGCCGTTCTCTTCGGGCGGCCTTCCGACGATCAGAAGCTTCACCCCTGCACGTTCTGCGGCCCTGACCTTCTCGTCGAAACCGCCCTGGGGACCGGAGTCCTTGGTCACCATGAACGATGCATTCACCTGCTTCAGCATCCCGTAGTCCAGATCCTCGCAGAACGGCCCCTGCATGCAGAATAGGTTCTTTCCGTCGAATCCTGCCTTGGAACATGCATCGGCTACCCCGGGTGCGGAAAGCACTCTGCAGAAAATGCGGTCCCTGTAATTCTCAATGGAAGCGTATTTGGCGATCTCTTTACTGCCTGTGGTCACCAGAACATTCCCTGTCTGGCACTTGATGTATTCCACGGCTTCGTCTATGTCTGCGAATGTCATCGCATCGGAATCGGAGCATGACATCCCATTCGGTCTGAGAAGACGGATGTATTCTACTCCGAGCTCTTTGCACATCGCCCTCGCCTTCTCCGACATATGCACCGCATAAGGGTGCGTGGCATCGATAACTGCGGCGCATCCTTCGCCGACGACGCGGCGGAGACCTTCCTCGCCGAGCCTGTCTGACGATACCTTCACCGATCCGCACTCATGTACCAGACCTTTGCCGAATTCCGTAGATACGCAAACGAGCGTGTCAACGCCTCCGTTCCCGAGGATCTCGGCCAACTGTCTTCCTTCGGTCGTTCCTCCGAATACAACTATCCTTCCCTTCATGCAGTGTCAGCTCCAAAATCAATCTTTATTTCATCCAATGCCACGGCCACAGTAACGCCGTCGGCCACTGTCTTATTCACGATCAGATGCCCGTTCCTGGATGCGATGACGGCAGATCTCTCGCATACGCAGTCCACGCCGGTCACCGATCTAACGAAGTCCGATCTCGTGAATTCTCCGGGCAGAGCATTGAGTTCGGAGGAAGAGAAGAAGGTTATTCCGATCCCGTTCTCCGAACAATAATCCAGGAGACCTTTCTCGTCGCTCTTTATATCGATACTCGCGGCCGCACGTACCGATCTGGGTGAGATGTCGGCCTCTGCCAGAACAGAATTCACTGCGTCGCGGATCTTTTCCTTTGATATGCCTTTCCTGCACCCGATGCCTACGACGCAGCACTTGGGCACCAATTTGAGCGTCCTGTCGAATGGCCCTTTGGAATCGGTTATCGTTATGTCCACCCCGAGTTCGCCGCTCGACGCCGGGGTCAACTCCCTCGGTACACGGCCGGCAATGTTAAAATCGCTGTGCAGTCCGACGAACCTTCCGTCAAGCACGCGTGACGAGACGTCCTTGGCCAGAACCATGCTGCTCATCCACATCCTGTTCGCAGTTGCGAACGAATCCACGGAGAATTTACCGTTAATATCGGTCGCCGTGGTTATGACCGGCGTCGCTCCTATCTCGGAAGCTATCCCTCTCGCGAGATCATTCGCGCCGCCTATGTGTCCTGACAGCAGAGGTATCGCGAACGTCCCCCTTTCGTCGACGTCGACAACGGCGGGATCGGTCGTCTTGCTCTTGATGAACGGGGCGATATGCCTCACCGCGATGCCTACAGCTCCGACGAACACGATCGCATCTGCATCATCGAATGCATCCGATGTCCATTCGTGCATATTGCCCACCTTCTCCGACGCACCCGCATCGGCAGACGTCTTGGAGAACACGCGGCATTCGCTGTCTGCAAGAGCAGAAGCGATCTTTTCGCAAAGCGCACATCCGCGCGACGAGAATCCGATCAGCCATACCTTCATCGTCACGCCCCCTCCTTTATCTTCTTCATCATATCATCGACGCCGTCCGTCTCGCATAGTTTCCCGTATTTGGACGAGAACACCACGACCTCCGCATCCATACGGCCTCCGATGCGATGGCCCAAATGATACACGATATGCTTCATCATCTCGGACATCGTCTGACCGAGAATTCCCTTCCTGTCGAGTATATCGAACGCGTCGTCCGTGGTCACAGCCGACATTATCTTCTTGGCGGTTTCCAAATCCGCGCCCGCCATGATTGCGTCGGATGCCAATATCTCCATCCTGCAGTCCGCGTATCTCGAGTGTGTGTTCATGATACCGCCGGCGAGTTTTACGAGCTTGCCTGCATTTCCGACCAGGAGTATCCCTCTAACGCCTATATTGCAGGCATGGTCGAGCGTTTCACCTATGAAATTGCTGCATTTGATCGCATCTGATACGTCGATGCCCATCTCCTTCTCGGAATAATCCATACCATAATTCCCAGGAACGACTAGCAGATACCTTCTGCCGGAAGCGAACTTCACATTCATCTCGGCTTTTATCGTATCGACTATGGCCTTTTCGCTCATTGGTTCAACTATGCCGCTGGTGCCGAGTATCGATATGCCGCCTATTATGCCCAGCCTGGAATTGAATGTCCTTTCGGCCCTGACGATACCTTCGGGAGCGGATATCACAACGTCGAATCCTTTGCTGCATCCGAACTTCGATGCTGCATCTGCGGCAGACGCCGCTATCATCGAACGCGGAACGCTGTTGATGGCCGCATTGCCTACCGGCTGATCCAGTCCGTTCAGCGTCACTCTGCCGATGCCGATGCCGCCGTCGATAACGATCGAACGGTCATTCCTCGCCGATACTGTAGAACGGATCAGCATCCCGTGTGTCGCATCGATGTCGTCCCCGCCGTCCTTCCTGACCGAGCACGTGACGGCCCCTTTCTCTCTTACAGTCCCTTCGATCCTCACGGATATAGATTTCCCGTCCGGAAGACGGACATCGACGCTTTCGATGTCATGGCCTGATAATAATGATGCCACGGCGGCGGACGTGGCCGCCGAGGCACACGTTCCGGTGGTAAAACCGCAGCGCAGTTCCTTGCCGTTGACAGTCACATACCTGTCCAATTTACCAGATGCCATAAGTCACGTCACCATCCGTACATATCTAACAGATTCTTAGTTGGATATATCAGCCAATACTATAATACTTGGTGTGCATTCCGCTCTATTGAGCGGACGTCACCCGACGTTCGTGCGATATAGGTGGTAAGATGATTCATTTCATAGGTGCTGGGCCGGGAGATCCGGAACTGATCACGGTCAAAGGCCGGAGACTCATAGACGACGCGGACATCATAGTTTACGCGGGATCGCTCGTCAATCCCGATGTGCTTAACGGACGCAGGAGTTCCGCCAAGGTGTACAACAGCGCTCTGATGGACCTCGACGAGGTCATCGACATCATGTCGAAGGGAGAGAAGAGCGGACAGAAGGTCGTACGTGTTCACACCGGCGATCCGGCGATATACGGAGCGATACGCGAGCAGATGGACAGGCTGGATGCCTTGGACATAGAGTACGATGTCATACCCGGCGTGAGTTCGTTCCTCGCCACCGCGGCCGTACTTAAGAAAGAATACACACTGCCGGATGTAAGCCAGACTGTCATACTCACACGCATGGAGGGCCGCACCCCGATGCCGCCGAAAGAAAAACTGATCGATCTGGCGAAGCACAACTCCTCCATGGTGATCTTCCTGAGCATAGGATTCATAGACGAGATGTGCAGGACGCTCATCGAAGGAGGGTATGCCGCCGATACGCCGGTCGCCGTCGTATACAAAGCAACATGGCCTGACCAGAAGATCGTGACCGGGGACCTTTCAGACATAGCAAAGAAGGTCAAAGAAGCGAAGATCGAGAAGACCGCTCTCACGGTAGTAGGCAACTTCCTCGGGGATGAATACAGCTTATCAAAACTCTACGACAAACATTTCACCACAGAGTTCCGCAAGGGGGTAGAATGATTTGACCGGAAAGATATCCGTCATAGGGTTCGGACCCGGAAGCAAAGGCGACATGACGTTCAGGGCCGCAGAGGCCATCGAGAACGCCGATATCGTCATGGGATACACGACGTACATAGATATTCTGAAGAAGCACTTCCCCCAGAAGAAGTTCGAATCAACGGGAATGATGAAGGAGATCGACAGATGCAGAATGGCTGTGAAGGCCGCCGAGGACGGCTCCTCGGTAGCAATGGTCAGCAGCGGCGACTCCGGGATCTACGGCATGGCTGGGATAATGTACCAGATAGCCGACGATATGAAGTCGTCGGCAGAGATCGAGGTCATACCCGGCATCACGGCCGCATCTTCGGCCGCAGCGATACTCGGCGCACCGCTGATGCACGACACAGCGATAATCAGCCTCTCGGACTGGCTCACCCCGTGGGACCTTATAGAGAAACGCCTGAATGCCGCATCTTCCAGCGACATGATAATCGCACTGTACAACCCGAAGAGCAAGAGCCGCCCGGATCTGCTGGAAAAAGCAATGAAAATCATCTCCGCCAATCAGTCCCCGGACACGGTCGTCGGGATGGTGAAGAACATCGGACGCGAGAACGAAGAGAGCACCGTTACAACGATAAAGGATTTCGACTTCGACAAGGTGGACATGTTCACCACAGTGATCGTCGGCAATTCCAAGACGTTCATATCCAAAGGAAAGATGATCACTCCCAGAGGATACGATTTGAAGTGATACCATGGCAGATATCTTCGAACCGCATGCGATTGAGAAGAGGAGCATGGAAATAATAACGTCCGAACTCAACGGAAGGACGTGGCCAGAGCCCAAGTTCTCGATCATAAGGAGATGCATTCACACATCAGCCGATTTCGATTATGCCGATAACCTCAGATTCTCCGACGATGCCGAGAAGATCGGCATCAGGGCCCTCAGATCCGGGGCAAATGTAGTCACGGACACCAAGATGGCCTTCTCCGGGATAAACAAGAACAGACTGGAATCCTACGGCGGCAAGGCTTACTGCTTCATCAGCGACGAGGACGTCATCGCGGAAGCAAAGAAGCAGGGCTGCACCCGTGCGACCGTCTGCATGGACAAAGGAGCGGATCTGAAAGGACCTACGATATTCGCCATCGGCAATGCGCCGACGGCACTTCTGCGTCTTGCAGAACTCATAAAGGAAGGGAAGGTCGAACCAGCCCTGGTGATAGGGGCGCCTGTCGGATTCGTGAATGTCGTAGAATCCAAAGAGACTATAATGGATGCGGGTGTGCCTTACATAGTTCCTGTGGGTAGAAAAGGCGGAAGCAACATCGCAGCGACGATATGCAACGCCATGCTCTACTACAACGGGGAGGTCTGAATCCTTTTCCCGCCCGCATCAATGCGGGCGGGCATTCTCTTCTCAGCAGTTCTTTTACCGGGTCGTCAGACCCTTCTGTTCTTCACAAGATACAGGTTCAGGAAGTAGAATGCGACAGCGTATGCCACAAGGATCGCGAGAGATATCCAGGGGAAATCCCATCCAAGCGCCGATGACCTGATACATTCGCTGGAATGCGTGAGCGGTATTGCATACAGTATCGCCTGGAAGAATTCCGGGAGTACGGATGTCGAGAAGAACGTCCCGCACAGGAATGTCATCGGAAGTATGACCAACGTGTTGAATGTGGCCATGCTCTGATGCGATTTCGCTATCAATGCTGCTGTTTCCCCAAGACATGCGTACGTGAAACATGACAACAACACCACAATAACGAACATCGGCGTGATCATCAGATCGGTCGACAGGCACAGACCTATCGCATATATGACCGCACAGCTGATCAGTCCGCGGATCATACCCAGGACCGTCTTTCCCAGAACGATCGAAGAATACCTCAGCGGGCACATCAGCATCTCATCGAAACTCTTGTAGTAAAGCCTCTGGACGTTTATCCTGGTCGATGTGGAAGTGAATGACGATGACAGCGATGACAGAGCCACGATACCGGGGATCATGAACGATATGTACGGCACTCCGGATACTGTCGTCGTTCCTCCGAGCCCGTAACCGAACGCGATGACATACAGTATCGGGCTCATGAGGCTCATTATGAGAACGTTCAGAAGATTGTGCCTCATGAAACGCAGGTCCGACCACGCCACATAGTAGATCTCCTTGGCAGTATCGAACATCAGGCACCACCCACCGTTCTTCCGGTCAGTTCGACGAAACAATCCTCGAGGTTCGTCTTCCTCACCGTCACCGTATATTCCTTTCCGAGGCCGTTGGCGAAATCGTTCGCCTGTTCTCTCTGTTTAAAATATCTATACTGGCTCTTTCCGTCGGATGAGAAATATTCGACAGCCGTATTACCGACACTCTGACATAGGTTCTCCGGGGTGTTCAATGCTATTATCTTGCCGTGGTTGATTATCCCCACCCTGTCGCAAAGAGCTTCCGCCTCCTCGATGTAATGCGTAGTAAGGAAGACCGTCGTCCCGTCCTTGTTCAGCTTGCGGACGAGGTCCCAAAGCAACCTCCTCGCCTGTATGTCCAGACCGACCGTGGGCTCATCCAGGAATATTATCTCCGGATTGTGAAACAATGCGCAAACGATCGCGACGCGGCGTTTCCATCCGCCGGAAAGGGAATCGACCATGCTGTCGAGATATTCCTCCAGTCCGACGTAAGACACCAGACGCTGTATATCCGCATCCCTCTGAGCTCTGGGTACCTTATGGTACATGGCATGCTGCATCATATTCTCGTAAACTGTCAGATCCTTATCCAGGCTGATATGCTGCTGTATGACGCCCATGGAACCCTTCGCTTTGGATGCTTCCTTTGAAAGATCATATCCTGCGATAGTTACCGTTCCGTCGTCCATCTTCGCAAGGGATGAGAGCAGTCTGACGGTCGTCGTCTTTCCTGCTCCGTTGGGACCTAGGAATCCGAACACCTCTCCCCTTCTGACACGCAGATCGATGCCGTCGACTGCGATCTTGTTGCCGAACCTCTTCGTCAGGTTCTCTGCAACGATTATATCGTCGTCCATTTCACACACCTATATCATTTCTTAAGATTTTTGCATACCTGGCTATGTCATCCGGATGTGGTCTTGCCGACGATCTCCGCCAGCAAGACTTTCGCCTTCGCATCCTTTTCGGATGACTTCTCAAGGAACTTTATTGCCAGTTCTCTGTCTTCCGGAACACCGTTCCCATTAAGATAAATCTGCCCGAGTATACGCAATGCTCTCGGAGAACCGGATCTCTCCAACCGCTCGATGGCTTCGGCAGTGTCCCTGTTCACGCCTTTCCCCTCAATAAGCATGCATGCGTAGTTGGTCTGGCCCCTGGAACATCCTCTCTCCGCGGATTCACGATACCATCTTGCCGCTTCTCTGAAATCCTGCGGCACCCCGTGCCCGTATTCATACAGGACGCCTATGTTGCATTGTGCCCTGGCATTGCCTTTCTCAGCGGCCATCAGATACCATTCCGCCGCAGCTTTCTTGTCCTTCTCGCATCCGATACCCAGCGCATAACAGTATCCGGCATTGCGCATCCCCATATCGTTGCCGAGTTCGGATGCCTTTACAAAATAGTCCATAGCTTCTTTTTTATCCGCCTGTCCGCCGTCCACCAGAATATCCCCGAGAAGGACCATTGAATCCGAACATCCGAGATCGGCCGCCGTACGTAGCATTGCGATGCAACCGCCCACGTACCCTTTCTCTTTCAACATCTTCGCGAGATAGAACATGAATCTCGCCGCCGGATATCTTGATGACGAATCCGCAGGATGGTCCAGCATATGATCACCAGCCGCATGAGTCCACGGGCAGGACGAACATGCCGTTATCATTCTCCAATATCTGCGACCTGACGCCGTAGACATCCAAGATGGATCTTTCGGTGATCACGGATTCGGGGGGTCCGCAGTCGTATACCTTCTTATCCTTGATCATGACCACCTTATCTGAATATCTCAGCGCAAGATTGAGATCATGCAACGCGATGACCATCCCGCTGTCCTCCTTGTGGACGATCTCTCTCATTATCTTCATCGTGTCTATCTGATGCTTCAGATCCAGCGAGCTGGTCGGCTCGTCGAACATATAGAATTTCGGACGCTGGCATAATGCTCTTGCGATGAACACCCTCTGCATCTGGCCGCCGGAAAGTTCGTTAACATTCCTTTCAGCGAGATTCAGCACTCTGAGTCTTTTCATAGAATCTTCTGCGATCCTGAAATCGTTGTCGCTGTAATTCCATTCGACATATGGCTTCCTCCCCAGAAGAACAGTATCCAGGACGGTCATATGCTGGATATAGGCATAATACTGCGGAACGTATCCGATAGTTTTAGCAAGTTCCTTCCTGTCGTAATCCTTGATGTCGACGTCGCCTACCCTTATCTTGCCCGATTTAGGTTCCATCAGATTGCACATAGTGCGTATCAGCGTAGACTTCCCAGACCCATTAGGCCCGAGTATGGACATCACCTCCCCTGTGCATGCCTCCAAATCGATCGATTCCAGAACGTTCTTCTCGTCGTATCCCTGTGTGAGATCCACTGCGGAGATCTTCATGAGATGTACGCTCCTTTCTTCCTGGATATGAGCCAGATAAAGAATATTCCGCCTATCAGATACAGAAGTATCCCGACAGGAACCTCCTGAGGACTCAATATCATCCTTGCGGCCGTATCCGATATCAACAATATCACGGCGCCCAAAAGAGCCGATGCCGGGATCAGATACTTGTTATCGTTGCCTATCAATATCCTGCATATGTGCGGGGCCATGAGACCTATGAAACCGATGACACCGGTGAATGCAAGACATGCGGATGTCCCCATAGTGCAGACGATCAGCAGATTCCTGCGCATCTTCCTGACATCCACGCCCAGCGTCTTGGCAACATCATCCCCTCCTGACAGGGCATTCATCTCCACAGCGTGACGTTCCACCAGGATCATGCAGACGAGGACTATCGGCAGCAATAGGGTTATGCTGCTCCATGTCGCCCCCCACATCCCACCCATGAGCCAGCTGACTATCTCTCTCAGAGAAGAATCATCGGATATGTACTTCGCAAATGATACGCCGGCCTGGAACAGATATCCTATGACAACACCGGCCAATACAAGGACCGATTGGGCCATGTTGTTGTTACGCGAGATCAGAAGCACCATCAACATGCTCAGAAGACCGAATGCGAATGCGAAGACTATCGTTATTATCGTTTTTGCAGAGAAGGTTATCGGACCGAGTTCGACCATACCATAGTATGCAGACCCGAATATCGTTGCTCCGAACACTATTGCCATAGCGGCACCGAACGAGGCTGCCGATGAGACACCGAGTGTGAACGGGCTGACCAGCGGATTCTTGAGCAGGCTCTGCATCACCGTACCGGAAGCTCCGAGTATTATACCGGTGAGTATACAGAGCAATATACGCGGCTCTCTTCCGTTTATGATGACATTTGAATAATAAGGCTCAGATAGATTGAACGATCCCGGCAGGAACTGATTCACTATGCACTTTGCCACTTCGTCTATGGGAATCAATATAGAACCGCAGCTGAGCGATATGAAAATGAAGACCCCGAGCACCAGGATCAATATCCCTATGAAAGACACTTTTCTCGATGTCGATGCCTCGAACATCTTCCTTATCGAAGATCCTGCGGCCGGTTCACCGATTTTCTCTTTTCCAGATTCGTCATCCATCAGACCATCAACACCGTTCGGAAAGGGGTGGGGTGGCTGTCACCCCACCGTGATTATGCGTATTCATAGAACAGCTGACTCGATGTCCAGCTTGTTCCGAACTGAGCGTTGTAGTCGGTAATCACGCTGTCCATTGTGAGCCCGATATCGATACTGGGGTTCATCGTCGACGCGAAATATACCATACCGACGAAACAGCGGGGTCCGGACAAGACCTTTGAATCCACAGTCTTGATCACCTTGGCCGTATCGAACAGACCGGTACCGTCTATGACCGAGTGGGTGGATCTGAAAGCGTCTATGTCCGCAGCGGCTTTATCATAAGTCGAAGAATTGCGGAGAATGAACACATCTATCCCTTTATCGCTGTAGTACTTCGCGATCGGATCCTCCGATACGCTCACCGAGGATGATGTGGATGTTGACACTATGTCCGCGATCACGTTCTTCATGCCGCATATATCGCAGAGCATCAAACTGAGCTCAGAAGTTGACGAGTAATATTTCGAATCGGCCTTCGTCCCCATCGTTGAAAGGAACGTCTTCTTATCCGCCTCGCTGATAGCGGACGTCTTGCTCGTTATCTTCGTTACGATGCCATTGAAGAATGTGGCGTACTTATCGGCGATCTTGCTTGCATCAGAGTCTGGGAAGAGTTTCGCGAACTGCTTGAGATCGTCAGTCTGCGTACTGTATCCGTACATGTCGAGAAGGATCACGGTAACGCCCTGGTCCTGAAGGGCCTGAACGTTCGTTATCGGCATAGACGTGCACTGGCCGATCACAACTGTCGCCCCTGTCTTCAGTATGCTCCCCGGATCCGGCGTCTTGTAATCGCCGACATTCTCGCGCTCCGACCACCAGGACTCGGTTGGCGTCTTGATCATCGTCGAACTGACACCGACCACCCTGTCGCTGACACCGAGAAGGGTAGCGAACTCCGCCGCGTTCGTGTTCACGATACATAGTTTCTCTACAGGGACCGAGACCTTTACTTCGGTACCGTCGTTCTGCGTAATGGTCACCGTGTCCGATTTTCCGCTGTTGCTGTTATTGTTGTTCGCTATGACTACCGCTGCGGCGGCCACAACTATTATCAAAACAGCGACAACGGCTATAATTTTCACATTTTTGCTGTCCATCATCACACCTAAGTTGGATGTATAGTCCATCAGTATCCCGTGAAAATATATAAGTTGGATGTATAATCCAAATATAATGACCGAGAAGTCCCCGAAAATAAAGAAAGGCACGCTGTATGGTATCGGCGTAGGTCCCGGCGATCCAGAATTGATGACGCTCAAAGCGAAAAGAGTGATAGAAGAATCAGACGTGATCTTCGCTCCTAAGAAATCCAAAGAGAGCAGAAGCCATGCACTCTCCATAGTGTCTGAGTGCGTCGACCTTTCGGCGAAGAAGGTCATGGAACCTGTCTTCAAAATGTCAGGCGGCCGCAAATCATATCTGGAATGCGGCGAAGTTGCAACAGATGATATCGTGAAAGAACTTGACAAAGGACATGACGTCGCTATGATCACACTCGGCGATGTCTCGATCTACAGCACGTTCATGTATGTTCAGCAATACGTAGTAGACCGCGGATACGCGTGCGTAGTCATTCCGGGGATACCTTCATTCTGCGCAGGAGCTGCACTCGCCAACATCCCGTTAGTGCTGGACGACGAATGTCTCGCTGTGGTGCCGTCCGTGAACGACACCGACATCATGAACGTCGCCATGAAAGAATTCGACTGCACGGTTGTCATGAAAGCTGGAAGCGACATAGAGAACATCGCGGAAAAGATGAAATCCAACGGCATCGGACCGGAACAGGCCACTATAATAAGCAACGTCGGGATGAACGACGAGTACGTTGGGGCTATGGATCTAGAAAGAAAATACGGTTATTTCACCACCGTCATCGTAAAGAAAAGGTGAGATATGGACCCGACCGTGTTATCAGTCGTGCAGATGAGATCCATCATCGGAGATACGGATAGGAATCTCGACACCATTCTCGCTTTCGCGGACCTTGCCGTCTCCGACGGAGCGGACATGATCTGTTTTCCGGAGGCCTCACTCACCGGATACACAACGAAAGACCCCGGTCATTATGCGATCGGCGATGACGACGACAGGATTGGGATTATAACTGATTATGCAAAAGATAACCTCATCGATATCACATTCGGATACATCGAAGCTTCTGACGGCAGGCCGTTCATATGCCACCGTATCGTCTCGTCCGACGGCAGATCGATGAAATACCGCAAGACCCACCTCGGAGATGTGGAAAAGGACAGCTTCGGAAAAGGCACTGACATCCCGGTCATGCATCTGAAGAAGGCCATCGTAGGTGTCCATCTGTGCTGGGAGGCTCATATACCAGAGATATCGTCGACACTGAGACATCGCAGTGCAGAATTGATACTCATACCCCATTGCTCCGGCCTTGGCGGTCCCGAACGTCTCAGAAGCTGGGAGAAGATACTTCCTGCCAGAGCATCCGACAATGGGGTCTTCGTCGCCGCGTGTAATTCTGTCATAGAGAGATCAGACGGGAGCATATGCGGCGGAGGGTGCATGATCGTCGATCCGCATGGGGATGTTGTGAAGAGCTGTTACGGCGACAGCGGCAGCATGATCACAGCAAAACTCGATGGCAGACTCCCGAGGGATTCAAAAGGACATTCCATGAGAGAAATATCGTACTTCGACAGAAGGGACCGCGGATTATACGATCTGTTCTGATAACCGATTCATAAAAAGAAAGATGGGGTGTGCCCCCATCGTTGTTTATTCTGTCTTATCGTCGTCGTGGCAATGACACTCGTCATCGTCGCAGCAGCATTCGTCATCGTCGTCGAACATCTCGTCCTCGTAATCGGCCGCGATATCCTGCACGAGCATCCAGTCAGTGACTGCTACGTATATTGCCAGGCATGCAACGATCAGCGACAGGATGCCGAACGGTACAACGAAATCGATACCGACAACATCGAGAGACACTATGACCATCGCGACACCGAGTACATTGATGAGCAGAAGGACATAGTCCGATACCCTGAACGACATGAATGCCAGTATGGCGAATATTATCGCTATGGATATCGTGACGACATCGCTTATGGCCGTGCCATACATATCTGTGGCAATCATAACGATGCAGAACAAAGCGAACATCAGCTGCGTGATTCCGTCAACGATGTACGCTTTCTTCATTGATACGAATGACATTATCAGGAGCAGCACTGTGATCACATCGATGATGATCGCCGATTTGCCTTCCGGGAATATGTTGTACTCCTGGCTCAGCATCTCAAGGCCGACAATGAATGTCGCCATGGCCAACAATATGAAACCGATCACTGGGACCGCGTAATCAGACCTCTCGTCAGAGAACATACGTGTATGATGCATATCCTCTATTAAAATGAAATCGGAACCACTGGGTTATTCAATATCCGTTCTCCGACAGAAAATCGGCTATCGCCTGTCTGTACATCCCGAACTGTTCGAAGGATAAGGCGTGGCCGGCATCCGGTATGATGCACAATTTCGAACCCGGTATCGCATTGCGGTACCCCTCCATCGTACTCAGAGTCACCTCGTCGCTGTCCCCGCACATCAATAACGTCCCTACGGATATCTTTCCGAGACCGGGTGTCACATCGAAATCTTTCAGATTTCCGGTGCAGACCATCTCGTTGGGTCCCCAGAGTGCCAGAAATACATCGCTGACCTGTTCTTCGGCCGCGGATACGGCTATTTCGGAATTGCACTTGCGGGAGAACAGATAATGCGAATAGAATTCAGAAAGAGCTTTCCTGTAACCTTCGCCTGCATCCCCATACTTTATGCAGCGTTCCATCTCGGATCTGCATTCCGAAGAGAGCTTCGAAAGGTTCTCGGCCTGATCCTCGGCCCATTTGCTGGAACTGAAGAACGGCGACGGAAGAATCATCAGCGAGATCTTCTCGCATTCGGTCTCAATGGCATACTCCGCCGCAAGGCCCGCACCCCACGATGCCGCGATCACTATTATGTTATTCAGATCCATACCGTCAATGAACTCTCTGAGCTCGTTCATATACGAGCGGTCGTCCCATGAACTTAGGTCGGGAATCGGGTCGGATCTTCCGCATCCCAGCTGATCGTAAAGGTAGACCGGGTGGTCAAGACGCATATGTCTGGCACGTTGCGTATTGCTGTCCCCTCCGGGGCCACCGTGTATCATCAGGATCGGGGCTCCGCCCAACTCCTCGTTGTAAACGTAATATGCGATCTTCCCGTGAGATGTCTCGAAGAATCTCGCATCCGTCTCGTTATCCTCGAAAAGATCTTCCGGGCATACTACGGACATCCACAACGATATCTCGTTTGCCATGCCTTCGATCGTCATGCACCTTCCGTCCGACGTCACTTCGGCAAAACCCCATCTGCCTGGATCAGAGCAGAGGGACACGTTATAATCCCTCGTCCTCGTGTCGAAGACGACTCTGCACTCGAATCCGTTGGTCTTCCCGAAAAAAGAGGTGCTTCCGCAGACGTTCTTACCGTCTCCGCGCATGCGAAATACGCCCACGTCGCTCCTTATCATGAATTCGGACGGTGCTTCCATACGTCCGTATCCCCGCAGCCGATTAAAACCTGTTCGCAACATCCGCGGCGGACGGGGCCGATGTTCTTATAGGACGTATGCCGGTCAACTCGACATCTACTGGAAACGTGTCTACGTTCCGGGAAAGGACAGGTTCATAATCATGCGCGAGGACATAACCGAACTCTTATCGAAATGCATACAGTGCGGACTCTGCCGCGACACGTGCCCATCATACGCCCACGGAGGCTGCGACCCAATGTCGGTCATGAACGGCGACACGGCCACTGCCGTCTCGTGCATAGGATGCGAAAGATGCTCGTACGTATGCGAGCAGACCGATCCGTTCAGAGCGATATCGTACATCAAATGCATGGAGACCAACGCCAAGGTCCCGAAGGTCTTCGCCGAGGAAGGATTCGTAATGCATGCCGCGAAGAGCCCATCACTAACTGAGCTGTCGTTCCCCTGGAAAGGCGACGATGCATATGTCATGCCCGGATGTATGGTCAGATGCCGCGCCCCGTACCTCATGCATGCCGCGGCCGTTGCTCTCGATTCTATAGGGATGAAGTGCTCGGAACTTCCCGGCAATACATGCTGCACGTTCCCTGCTATGCTCAGATCCCTGACCGACGGCGAACGCAACTCCTACAAGAAAAAGATGAACGATTCGGCATCCGGGAAACAGATCATGACACTCTGCCCGGGATGCGAATCCGAGATGAGCGGATACGGATCAGATGCTATTCACATAGCCAAGGTCCTTGCGAAGAATGCCGCATCGCTCCCGAAGCTGAAGATGCATCTAAGAGTGGCCCTCGAACCGGGATGCCATGAACCGAGCATGCTCGGCGACATGAAGAGAATAGCAGATGCCGTCGGCGCCGAATACATCGGCAACGATCACGGCTGCTGCGGCAAGAGCGTCCCCCGCATATCGTCAGAACTGATGGACGAAAGACAGAAGGAGATCGCCGGAGCCGATGCCGTCATCGTCGCGTGCCCGTCATGCTTCCTCAGGTATGATTCCGTCAAGGACGGCAACGTCCCTGTCATGCATATTGTGGAATTGGTCGCCTTGGCCGCAGGTGACGGAGCGACGCTGAAGTATCACATAATACACAGCAAAGTGTCCGAATAATGCCGGATGCGGCCGTAAGGCCGTATCCTGCATACTTTATCCAAGAAGTCTGAAACCAGACTTAGAATGCCGAAATATCGGGTTTTTTGTACTACTCATAGTCTGAAAATCGGCGGCTGTTGTTCAGTTATCCCTAAATAAAGGACAAAATTAGCCCGAAATTATGGATTTCACAAAAAAACCCTTCAAGCCCAACAAAATGACCCTGCTGACGATACTTCTGTCGTCAATGGTCATCCTGATGGGGGCGGCAGCTGTATCGCCTGCTCTAAGGCCGATCAGCGAGGCCTTCCCCGAACAGAGCAGTTACATGATCTCGCTGATCATAACGCTCCCGGCACTGTCCGTCGCGATAACCGGATTCGGCGTAGGGTATCTTGCCGACCGTTTCGGCAAGGTGAAGGTCCTGTTCGCCGCCCTCATAGTCTTCACTGTGGCGGGGATGTCGGCATTCTTCCTTAACGACTATACGGCCATACTCGTGGGACGTTTCATCCTCGGTATAGGCATAACCGGTATCTCGTCCACCACCACTGCTCTTATCAGCGAATATTGGAATGGTCCGGACCGCTTGAAGGTCATCGGATACCAATCCGCCGCGATCGGTGTAGGAACTCTGCTCCTGGAGACACTGGGCGGTTCATTGGCCGATATAGGTTGGAGAGAACCGTTCCTGATCTACCTCATCGGAATACCAATCCTCATACTCGGCATACTGTCAGTGAGAGAACCCGCTGCTCATGCCGAATCCTCCGACGCACGCACCGAAGATATCATCCCGAACAAGAAGGGGAAGATCGCCTTCTGCTACGCTATGGTGTTCATGGAGATGTTCCTGATGTTCTCGCTTCCGACGAACTTCTCATACTACATCGGAGAGATCGGCGGCAACCTGACAATGTGCGGGATACTGCTCGGAGTCATGGGGTTGGCCCAGGCCGCTTTCAGCCTGATCTATTCGCGTAATGTAATCAGAATGAACGAGGACAGCGCATACGCCGTCGCATTTCTGCTCATGGGCATCGGACTCGCGATTCTGTATATCGGCAACATGGCGACAACGTTCATCAGCATGATATTCGTCGGTGTATCGCTTGGACTTCTCATGCCCACCGTTATCGGCCAACTGTCGAGATACTCCACAGCCAGGACGTCCGGGAAGGTCATGGGCGGATACGCCGTGGCACTCAACCTGTCCACATTCATATCCGGACTCGTTGTCACATCGCTCCACGATGCCGTCGGCAGGTTCGACATGACGTTCGTCATACTCGGAGTCGTGTCGGTAGCGATATTCGCAGTACTCTGCGTGAAGGTCCTGATGGGACGCACCTCGTCAAAGAAGGCCGTTAGCGTAACAGCCGAAAGGACTGCTACAGCAAAGAGCACCGCGGGCGGGATGTACGGATCCATATTGATCCCGACAGACGGATCGAAGTACAGCAGATACGCAGCCGAGAATGCCGTCAGGATCGCTAAGACCAACGGCTCGAAGGTCACAGCGATATTCGTCGTCGATACGGAAAGATACTCCAGCCTGGTCGCGGGACGCGACCTCAAAGAAGCTGAGGAGAGCGTCGGCGACGGAGCCCTGAATTACGTCAAGGATCTCTGTTCGAAAGAGGGTATAGAGGTCGATACCAGGGTCGTCAGCGGACATCCTGCGGACGAGATCGTCCGCGAATCCGCGAACCACGACCTCGTCGTCTGCGGTTCCGTCGGACGTACGGATCTTTCCAGGGCACTCCTGGGCAGCGTTGCGGAGAAGGTCGCGAGGATGGCCTACTGTCCCGTCCTTATCTACCGCATGACGAAGACCGAATGATCTTGCGTCTGGGGACGGCCGCCGGATTCGGCGACCTCCCCGTTTCCTTTTAATATCTCCCTTTCCCTGGGAAGTACCGATGACGTACATATCGCACCCCAGGATCGCTCCGGACAAGATCGAGGAGCGTGTGTACCAAACGTCGATGGCCAAGAAATGCCTCGGCGGCAATTCTCTCGTGATACTCCCCACCGGTCTGGGAAAGACGATCATTGCCGTACTCGTTGCCGCTGACATACTCAAAAAAGGAAAGAGAGTGCTCGTGCTGGCACCTACGAAACCCCTGGTGGATCAGCATCATGATACATTCTCGTCGCTCCTCGCGGATACGTCCGTAGGGACGATGAACGGGGAGATGAGCCCGGCGAAAAGGGCAGTCTTCTTCAAGGGCAGCGACGTGATCGTGACTACACCGCAGGTCGTTGCCAACGACCTTGACAACGGACGCTACGGATTGGACGGCATCGGTCTGGTGATCTACGACGAAGCACACCGTGCGGTAGGCAACTACGCATACACGGAGGTGGCAAAGTACTGCTCCGACACGTTGGTCATGGGTATGACGGCATCCCCCGGATCCGATCCGAAGAAGATAATGGAGGTCTGCAACAACCTCGCCATTGAACGTATCGACATGAGGTCGGACGACGATCCGGATGTGTCGCCGTACATCCACGACATATTCGTCAATAGGATCGAGGTGAACATGCCGGACGACCTCGTCAACGTCATATCTCTTCTGAAGAAGATCATGGACTCGTACATCATGGAACTTGTCCATCTGAACCTGATGGATCCGAATTGGCCTCCATCGACCAAACATCTGCTCGTGGTGGGCGAATCGCTGCAGAGAAGACTGGCAAGAGGGGAGAAGACCGCGGTCATATTCCGCGGACTCATAGCACAATCGGCATCGGTCAAGCTTCTCCATGCCATCGGACTTGCAGAGACCCAGGGTATGACCGCTTTGAGATCGTATATGATGAAACTCGACGAGGAATCTATGAAAACCAAGGGTCCGAAAGCCTCGAGGGAGATCGTTTCCACGAAGGAGTTCAAAGAGGCATGGACGATCGTGTCGACCACGAAGGTCGAACATCCGAAGATATCCCGCGTCATGAGCCTTGTCAGCAAGGAGATAAACTCCGGCAGGGACACCAGGGTCATAGTGTTCAGCCAATACCGCGACACCTGCGATATGCTCGTCGGAAAACTGTCGGCCATAGAGAACGTACGCGTCGCAAAGCTGATCGGACAGTCGAACGGCGGCCTGAAGCAGAAAGAGCAGATCGGCCTTCTGGACGATTTCAGGACCGGCAAATACAACACGATCGTATCAACATCCGTAGGCGAGGAAGGACTCGATGTCACAAGCACGGACATGGTGATCTTCTATGAGCCAGTGCCTTCGGAGATACGCACGATACAGAGGAGAGGGCGTACCGGAAGGAAGAACACTGGCGAAGTGTACGTCCTCGTCGCCAAAGGCACCAGGGACGAGGTCTTCGAGAACACCAGCAAGAAGAAGGAGGAGCAGATGCGCGAACATCTAGAGAAGATGAACATGGATCTGAAGAAGCACCCTCCGGCGGACTCGAGACATCAGATGAAACTCGCCGAATTCTAAGAACGAAAGGATATAAGACGTGAACCTTATCACGGCTCATGGATTTCTCTGACATCGCCAACACATTCGATAAACTGGAACATACCAGCTCCAGGTTGGAGATGACATCGATACTCGCAGATTTCTTCAGAGTCGCCCCTCATGAGGAACTTAGAAACATCATATACCTCTCGCAGGGAAAGCTCCACCCCGACTTCTACGCTCAGGAACTCGGGATGGCGGACAAACTCGTCCTCAGATCAATTGCATTCATCTCAGGAACGCAAGATGACAAAGTCGAGGCACTTTGGCTGAAGGAGGGCGACCCGGGAGCGGTCGCCGAGAATCTCATCGGGAAGAAGAAGCAGATGACGCTCTTCTCCGAGCCTCTCACGCTCGCACGCGTCATCAGCGGGCTCACTCTCATAGAAACGGCCGAGGGCAAGGATTCCCAGGATCGCAAGATGAAATACCTTTCGAATATGCTCCACGATTCCGGGCCGATAGAGGCGAGATATCTTTGCAGGATAGTCACCGGCAGGATGCGCGTCGGGGCCGCAACGATGACGATAATCGATGCACTGGCACAGACGTTCGCTTCGAAGGATAACCGTCCAGACATAGAGAGAGCGTTCAACATAACCTGCGACCTCGGGCTCATCGCCGAAACGCTCGCCGAGAAAGGAATGGGCGGCATATCGGAGATTCACGTCACAGTCGAGAATCCGATCAAGGTCATGCTCGCAGAACGTCTCCCGTCGATACGCGAAGTCGTCGAGAAGATGGGCGGCGAATGCGCAATGGAATACAAGTACGACGGGATCAGGTCCCAGGTCCACATCGGGAAGGATTCAGTCAGGATTTACTCCAGAAGGCTGGAGAACCTCACAAGCAACTTCCCGGATATCGCCGCATCGCTCAAAGAGCATTTCAAAGGCCGCGAAGCCATAATCGAAGGAGAATGCGTAGCCGTCGATCCGGATACGGGATTCATGCAGCCGTTCCAAAGCGTCACACACAGGAGACGCAAGCACGGGATGGACGATGCCGTGAAGGACTATCCGGTGAGGATATTCATGTTCGACATACTCTACCTGGACGGCGTAGACCTCACTTTGGAACCCTATCTCAAAAGAAGGGAGACCCTGAAAGAGAGCTTTGACATCTCCGACAATATCCAGATGTCGAACATGAGGATGATCCATTCTGTCGAAGAGGGCGATGCATTCTTCGACGAGGCCATATCGGCAAGGTGCGAAGGCATCATGGCCAAATCGATATCTGACGATTCGATCTACCGCGCCGGGTCCAGAGGATTCCTCTGGATCAAATACAAGAAGGACTACCAGGCCGCCCTCACGGATTCGTTCGACCTCGTCGTCGTCGGAGCATTCTACGGCATGGGAAAGCGTGCCGGCAAGTACGGGGCGTTGCTCATGGCATCCTTCGATGCAGAGAACGGGAAGTACGAGACCGTGTGCAAATTGGGTACGGGATTCGACGACGCGTTCCTCGACTCCATGCCCGAACTCCTCGACAAATACAAATCTGAATCGATGCCGAATTCGGTAGAGGCAAAGATGATACCAGACGTGTGGTTCGAACCGTACGTCGTTCTCGAAGTCGTTGGGGCAGAGATTAGCGTCAGCCCGATACACACAGCCGCCATGGACATCGTGAAGGAAGGCTCCGGCATAGGCATAAGATTCCCGAGATTCACCGGACGCGTCAGGGACGACAAGGGTCCGGAGCAGTCCACCAACGT
>CAZXIY010000016.1:5970-22856 GCA_964640935.1 uncultured Methanomassiliicoccales archaeon | reverse complement strand
GATGGCGCCGAGGGAGAGATTCGAACTCCCGAGGTCAGGGACCAGTGGTTTTCGAGACCACCGCCATACCGGGCTTGGCTACCTCGGCTCTGAATCGCACAATCATTTCATCTATTAAAATACATTCGCTGTCCGATGCAGGATAGGTACAGGACGGTGGATTCGTTATCGGAATGCGAGATCTGCGTCAAAGGTTCCAGGTTCATAGCGTGCGTCATGCCGTGCCCGTCCGCGGACGAGATGCAGCGTTGCATCGAGTCCGTACGCAGCAGATACCCAGGTGCGACGCACTACTGCTATGCCGCCGTGTTCGGGGATTTCGAGCGTTTCGGCGATGACGGGGAGCCGTCGGGCACCGCCGGACGCCCGATACTCCGTGTGCTCCGCGGATCGGGATTGGATTTTACCGCGATCGTCGTCGTGCGTTATTTCGGAGGCACGCTCCTGGGGGCCGGAGGTCTTGTGCAGGCATACACCGATTCCTCGGTCGGTGCCATGCATTCCGCCGAGACAGCGGAGATGGTCATGTGTGCAAATTACCGCATGGAGCTGACATATCAACAATACGGGAGCCTTCAATCGACTTGTGGGAAGTATATCGTCGGCAGCATCGGGGCAGAGTTCGGAGAAACGGTCGCTGTTTCGGTCTCGGTCCCGACAGGGTCAGCGGAAGGATTCCTTGCATCGGCGGCGGATCTGACCAAAGGTACCTGCGTTCCGTCGATGACAGGCAGGTCATTCGTTCGGATGGGCATCTGAGCACAGTAAAGATACATTGATACAAATCGTATGTACGATGATAAATAATTGAATTAGTGCTATTTTTGCAATAATTTTGCAAATATTATTATAATTCGATTAATAATATGGATACGTATGCTTGTAGATTATTCTGTTACCAATTATGGTCCGTTCAGGGACGAGGCGGTACTCAGTCTCCAATGCACGAGTGCAAGCGAACACGAGGAGAACGTCCTGGGAAAGGAAACGATAAAGGAAGGGCTCCTCAATTCGGTCGTTGTGTTCGGAGCGAACGCTTCCGGAAAATCTTTTCTGATCAGGGCATTCGCCGACCTTAAAAATCTTGTCAGAGCCCCGGCTCCGGCCAATACATCGATCGTTTCATACAACCCGTTCAGGCTCTCGCCGCAGACAAAAGGTGCTCCCACAGTCATGAAGGTCAGATTCATCTCGGGCGGGATCCTTTACAATTACTACGTGAAATACAATGCGACGCAGATATTGGAGGAATCCCTCGAATATTATCCAAAGAAGCAAAAGGTCAATGTGTTTCATAGAAACGGGGATGTGTATAAGTTCGGCAGCGGGAAGACATCGACAGGGCAGAAGGCCATATCGAAGATGACGAACCCCAATTCGACGTACCTTTCTGTCGCGGCTCAGTTCAATAACGAAATTTGTCTCGAAGCTCACAGGTGGATAAACAGCGTGATAATAATCGTTGGCGATATGAATGCCATGCTGAATGAAACGATTGAGATCATGAATCGCGATCAGGAGATGAAGAAAGCCGTCGTCGATGCTCTGACGATCGCAGATTTCGGCATAGACGACGTCAACGGGAATGTAGGGGTCAGGAACGTGTCGGAGATGACAGACACTCTTCCTCCGCAGTTGATCGGTCTTATGATGATGTCCGGGAATACAAAGGTCAACGAGCGTAAGTTGAGCATGAGACATCATGTGTCCACCGCTGGAGTGTCAGAGGAGGACAGGACATTCCCGTACTATTTAGAATCTAACGGGACAATGAGGATGCTCTGTGTAATAGGTCCGATAATCAATTCTCTCAGGAGCGGAAGCGTTGTTATGATGGACGAATTCGGTTCATTTCTTCATCATGACATTTGCAAGTGGATCATCGGTCTTTTCAAACTGCCGGAAAATTCCAACGGGGCCCAACTCGTCATAAACACCCACGACCAGCTTCTGATGGATACGACGGAGTTGTTCAGACGCGATCAGGTGTACTTCACGGAAAAGGATCCGGAGACTGGCAATTCAAAATTATTTGCCCTTTCGGATTTCAGAACGCGTAAGAATTCAAATGCCCAAAAAGGGTATGAGACAGGAAGGTTCGGAGCCGTGCCATTCATCAGCCCCGGAGACACGATATATGAGCAAAAATGAGATCTCGCTCGGAAGAAGATCATGTGCCAGTAGGGAATCTCGATCAGTAGTGCTCATACTATGCGAAGGCGAGTCGGAAAAGCTTTACTTGGAGCATTTCAAAAAGAGAGGGTCGCCCGTAAAGGTCATTGCGTGCAGGTCTAAGAAACGCAATGCCACAGGAATGATGGAGAATTGCCGTATGAGAATGAAGGAATACGGCATCGATCCTAAGGCCGACTCTGTCTTTGCTGTTTTTGATGCCGACGTTAACGATGTCGACAATATCGAAAAAGCCATCAAAATGTCACAAGATGTACATCTGTGCCTTACTAACCCATGTTTCGAATATTGGCTGATTTTGCATTTCAAGGATGAAAGGAGATATGTGTCGGAAGATACTATGGAAGCAGAGCTTTCTGTATTTCTAGGGCACAGGTATGTGAAATCATCTGGTCTCGGAAGAGAACTTACAGAAGACAGGATATCTGCAGCAATTGAACGAGCATCCAAGATACTGTCCAAGGATGATGATGCAATGAAATGCAAGAATACCGCTCCAAGCACCATGATGCATGGGCTGGTAACGCATCTTCGCGAGAGAGACACAGATTCAGGAGCGGTTCGCTGATCTTCTCTTCAGATGACGCCTCCGGAGTTTATAAGGGATAAGCGATACCATGTTGATGTTCGGTGACCCTGCGGATTTCGACAGATCGGTCATTTTCAGGATACCCGGCTACCGCGAGATGCGTCAGAAGGTCTCCGATTCCGTATCATCCTCCGGACGCAGTCCGGCGATGTGGCTGGATGCCGGATGCGGCACAGGATCGTTCGTGGAAGAGAATCTGAGAAGGTTCCCGAAGACCCAGTTCATACTTTCGGACCCGTCGTCGGATATGATCGCCGCGGCCAAGAAGAGACTGAACGGCAACTACAGATGTGCGTTCGTCACCAAACCGACCGACGAGCTCAACTTCGGAGATTCCACATTGGACGTCATAACGGCCGTGCTGTCCCATCACTATTACCGTCCGGACGAGAAGTCGAAGGCGGTGGAGAACTGCTTCAGGATGCTCAAGGACGGCGGTACGTATATCTTCGTGGAGCACGCGCCTCCGGGACCGGATTATTCAGAATGGCGTAAGTTCCAGATCGGCAACGGCATCTCCGAGGATGATGCGGACGTATTCTTCGCCCGCTGCGGAAAGGAATTCTTCCCCATGTCCGAGGAGGAGCACATACGCATGCTGAAAGGGTGCGGATTCTCTAAGGCGGAGAAGTTCTGGGAGTCGGTATCGGACATCGGTTTCATAGCCGTCAAGTGACGCATACGCACGAACCGTGCTATCCATCCTAGATTAGCTTTATTACCGACGGATGACTACATAGAATGCACACACATCACGTATGCAAGGGATCAAATGGCTACGGTTAAAAGAGCACTTATAAGTGTTTCAGACAAAGGCGGGATCGTTGATTTCGCCAAGGAGCTGGACGGCCTGGGTATCGAGATCATCTCGACGGGCGGAACATACAAGCTCCTGAAGGAGAACGGCCTCAAAGTGAAAGAGGTGTCAGATGTCACCGGATTCCCCGAGATGCTCGACGGACGCGTGAAGACCCTTCATCCGAAGATACACGCCGGCATATTGGCCAGGAGGGATATTCCCGCCCATATGGCCGCGATCAGGGAGAAGGGGATATCGCCCATCGACATGGTGGTCGTGAATCTCTATCCTTTCAAGCAGACGGTACTCAAAGAGGGGGCGACCCTGGACGAGATCGTCGAGAACATAGACATCGGCGGACCGAGCATGATACGCGCGGCAGCGAAGAACTACAAGTCAGTCGCCGTCGTGACGTCGCCGGATCAGTACGCTCCGATACTCGAGCAGCTGAAGAACGGCGGAGAGTTGGACGAGAAGCTCCTCTCCAAGCTCATGGCCGAGGCATTCATAGTCACCGCCGAATACGATGCGATGATCGCCGAGCAGATGAACGCCAGGTTCGGGGAGATGTTCCCCAAGTCGTATCCTATCGCTTCCGAGAAGATCGAGGAGCTCAGATACGGAGAGAACCCCAACCAGAAAGCGGCCTTCTACAGGGATCCGTTCACGCCGGGCAACACCGTTGCGAAGATGGAGAAGCTCCACGGAAAGGAACTGTCGTACAACAACATCCTGGATATGGACAAGGCCCTGGACATCGAGATGGACTTCGAGAAGCCTACGGCGGTGGTAATGAAGCATACGAACCCATGCGGGCTCGCGTCCGCGGATACGATATTCGAGGCGTTCAAGACTGCATATGCGGTGGACCCGATGTCCGCGTTCGGATGCGTCATATGTCTCAACAGGAACTGCGACATGAAGACTGCCGAAGAGATCGCGAAGTACTTCGTAGAGGTCGTCGTCGCTCCGGATTATGACGATGGGGTCCTTGAACTTCTGGAGAAGAAGAAGAACATCCGCCTCATGAGAACGAATTCTCCCATCGGACCCAAATGGAGGGTCAGGGAGAACAAGGTGAAGAAGGTCCAGGGCGGATATCTTGTGCAGACCGACGAGGATGTACCGATCGACCCGAAGAACCTGAAGGTCATTACCAAGCGTGCTCCTACGGATAAAGAGGTCCACGCGATGCTCTTCGCATGGAAACTCGCGAAGCATGTGACGTCGAACTGCGTCGTGTACGTCAAGGATGAGCGTGCCGTCGGTATCGGAGCAGGTCAGATGAGCCGCGTCGATTCCGCGAAGATCGCTACGATGAAGGCTAACGAGCCCACGCAGGGCTGCGTCATGGCATCGGATGCGTTCTTCCCGTTCAGGGACGGCGTGGACGAGGCCGCCAAGGCCGGCGTCACCGCGATAATCCAACCCGGCGGCTCAATCAGGGACCAGGAGGTCATAGACGCCGCCAACGAGCACGGTATGGCCATGGTCTTCACCGGCTGCCGCGTGTTCAGGCACGGATGAAACATATTTTCGGGGCCGTAAGGCCCCGAACATCATAGATTGAAAAACAGAAAGTAGCGGTGTGAGCTACAGGGTTCACATCTTCTTGTCGTTGACCTGCTCGAGGAGGTCCTCGGGTATTATCGGTCTTCCCTCGGCCTTCCTCTTCATGTGCCCGCCGGGTCCGCCCCTCGCGATTCTCGCCTTCTCGATGCATTCGGGATCGTCGCAGACGAACGCCGCGTAGACGACGTTGGTCGATTTCTTCCCGCAGAATTCGCACGGGTAATCATCGAAGTTAATTGCCATGATGCCGTGAATCGTGCAGCTATGATTAGGGTTTTTCTGTTGATGTCGCCGTCGCAGCGTACCTGACGGTTTAATAGCGTGCCGTACCGACGGATATTTGTATCGACAACATGTCTTTCACATCATGGCAGTCGTTGTAGTGAAGATGAAATTCTGCAACAAGACGCACAAGATCACCGTCAAGCAGAAGGATGACGGGGATTATTCGCTGCATATCGCAACGGATTGCCCCGAAGTGAAGGATTATGCAAAGGCCCTCGGCGACACGCTGACCATGGACGACCTGACATCGTTCGAGACCAGCAGGATATTCAGCCAGGACAATCTCAAGCACGTCACGATGACATGCCTCGCTCCGAACGGCGTGATAAACGCCGCATGGCTGGAAGCGGGGATGCTGTCCAAGTCCCGTGCGAAGGAGATCGGCGAGAACGTCATAAGCTTCGAGAAAGTGGAATGAACATGGAACGCAAGCAGTGCCTTTGGCACGCTCCGGACGGAAGATGCGCCTGCTGCAAGGCCAAGAGGATACGTCTCGACGTCCTCAAGATCCCCGATTACGACTATTGCGTGAAGGAACGCGACTACGCGACATGCGAGTTCTTCAAAGAGAAACCGATCATAAAGGGCTGAGATATGGACCAGGAGACTAGCGATTATCTTTCATCCATGGAAGCGGACCTGAGGCAGAAACGCGACAGGTCTGCAGAGTTGGACGAATTGTTCCAGCTCACGTTCTTGGGAGATACGGAGACCAGGCAGAAGGCCACATGGTGCATCGCCAAGATGGGCCAGAACAAGGTGCCGGACACTAGGATAGTTGACATACTTGCCCCTTTGGCATCGGATGACGATACGCAGGTCAGGGAGAACGTCGCATGGGGTCTCGGCGAGGTGGCCGGGGCCGGCATCGGCGGTGATGTCTCCGTGATAGCCGTCAGGACGCTCCTTACGGATGCGGACAGGGACGTCAGAGGCATGGCCGCATGGGCCGCGGGACGTCTCAGGCACAAGCTGGCCATATTCGATGAATCGACGGAAAGGATACTCCGTTTGATGTCATCAGACGAGTCCGAATATGTTAAAAAGGCGGCTCTTTTCGCTCTCGAAGGTCAAGAGCAGAAATAAGAGAAGCGAACGGTTTTCTATCTTATCGCCATCCTCATGGCATGGATTCGTATGCAGAGAAGGGCGGCAATCAGGAGATCTCCGCTTTCAGGAAGATCAATCTGATCTTCAGATTCAGCTATACCATACCGTTCTTCCTCGCATCGGTCTGCGGTGTCCTGTATGCATGGAATTACGATGCTCCGCTGTATGTATCGGTGATGATACCTGTTGCGGTCCTGTTCATGGCCATGTTCGTGAATTTCACGAACGACTATTTCGACCACAGGTCAGGCGTGGATGAGATGGTCAGCGAGCAGAGATACGAAAAGGCGAAGAAGGAGATGCTCGCAGACGACGCAATGCTGAACAAGATCTATTGGGACGGGAATCAGTTCGACACAGGTCTCGTTACCGACAGACAGGGCAGAATCATAATAGCCGCACTACTGGCAGCGATACTGGCACTTGCGATACCCATAGTGATATACGGCGGATGGGCGGTGGTCGCCTTCGGGATCATCGGTCTGTTCCTTGCATATTTCTACACGGCTCCGCCGGTCAATCTCGGAGCAAGGGGTCTCGGGGAGATCGCCGTCGGTATATCGTTCTTCATGATGACGTTCTGCTCGTTCTACGTTCTCACAGGCACGGTCGATGTGCCGATAATAGTGTATTCCGCGATGATAGGAATTGTCGTCGGTCTCATGCGTGTGGTAGATTCGATGTCCGCTCAGGACGCCCACATAGCGTTCCATGAGAGGAGCATATCCGTGCGTCTCGGACTGGACGGGACTATACCGGTTGTGAAGTCCCTGATCGTGGTCGCATACATGCTTGTCGCAGTGCTGGCGTATTTCAATCTGCTCTATCTTCTGCTGTTCCTCACGATACCGCTGACCGCAAAAGCGTGGAAAGCGATGAACGAGAAGAAGGGGCATTGGGAACTCAAGGTGATACCGTACTTCTTCGGCTTCTCGCTGTTCAGCGAGGTGCTGTTCATACTCGCCGTGATGCTGACGATGCTCGTCGGCACCGTGGTGTTCTGGTGATCACTTCTTCTTTCCCATGGCGAAGATCGACGACATCTCGATGATCGTCGACGGGCTTCCCCTGTCTATGAGATAGTATTCCCTGACGGCGGCGTAGCCGCAGTGCTTGCAGGAGTCCGTGCCCTCGGACGGACAGCCCATCTTGTGCGTCCCGTCCGGGAGGATGAATGCCGACATGTACTTCGGGCATTTCTCCGTCCAATCCTCATGTACCAGGAGCTCCAATCCCTTCTTAGAATTCAGGATCGGGAAGCCATCCTTCTTGAGCTGTCTGATCTCGTCCACGGCCTTCTTCTTCTCCTCCAGGGAGGGGGAGATCTCGTAAGGCGGCGGCGTTAGGAAATTGAAAACGATCCCGGAGAGTTTCGGGTTGTCCTTTACGATCTGGGCAGCTTCGCGTATGCGGTCGAGGTTCCCTTTCTGGAGGACCATGTTCGCGTATACGTGCCCATCGAACCGAAGGTCGTCCAGGGTCTTCATGAGCTTGTCGAACACGCCTTCGCCTCTGACGTAGTCGTGCACGTCACGGGGGCCGTCCAGGCTCACTGATATGACATCAGAATTGGTGAATATCTTCCCGGTGGTGCCGTTCGTGGTGTATCCGACATTGTAGAATCCGATCTTCTTGGCGGCATCTATGAGGCTTCCGAGGTCCTTGTCCCCGTCCTTCCACAATGTGGTCTCCCCGCCTTCGAAATATGCTATCCTGGCACCTTTGTCGAACCTTTCCTGGAGGTCCTTGACTATCTCGTCATACGAGAGGATGGTCTTCATTTCGGGGTGCTTGGCGACGCCGTCGGCGATGCCGCAGTGCCTGCATCTGAGATTGCATCCGAAATGGGTGCCTACGGTATCTACCAGAGGTGACTTCCTGCCGACCTTACCCAGTATCCACCATTTGGCATAACCGAAGAACTGGAATACCGTATTCATGGACTGCCGAAAGGCAAGAGTCTATAAAGCGGTTATCCTCAAAGGGGTCCGCGTCTGACGGCCGGATTCCCTGCGATCTGACAGTCGCATTCCGGGCATTTCTCCGACCCGCTCACGACCACTGCACCGCATTCCGGGCATCTTACATCATTCTCGACCGTTCCGAGGGAGTAAGACATGACTATTCCGGCGGTCGGGGTGTTGACATCCACGATCGGCGGGGACTGTATGGAATCTGTGTCCGCAGTTGTCACAGCTGCAGGCGTCTCTTTGGCCGGAACAGCGTTCTCGGTCGGGACGGTCTCCTTCGCGGGTTCGACCTCTTCTGTTTTATCCTTTTTCTTGAGCTTATCGCTGGTAGCGAATCCTATGCCGGCGATACCCTTCCCCGCCTTCTTGGCAAGTCCGCCCAATGCCACGGCTGCCTTAACGTCGTCGTCCTGCATTGCTGCCTTTTTCAAGAAACTTCCGAGGCCCATGGATGCTAGACGGTGTACTGAATAAAAATGCTTTCCGAAAATATTGTTGATTAAATGCAGGGGTGTGATGCATATGCGAGGCGATCGTCGCTTATCGGTATCTCGACCATTGTGTCGTCATTTCAGCGCGATCAGGTCGCCTTTCTCGTATGTGTTGGGACCTTTTATCGACTTCTTGTATCTCCAGCAAAGGATCGCCTGCTGCAGAGTCATACCTCTGTTGTCCTCGAAGAACGCGCGGATATATGCGTTGTATTCGAACTGCCCGCCGATGACCGTTCTCTTTTCCTTTCTATCATCGAGGATCTCGTAGTAAGTTGCGACTGCCTGGCCGTATGTTTTTCCCGCATTCGCCTTCAGCCATTTCTGGAAAGGCACATTGAATGAGAACCCCTCTCCTATCTTGTCCCTGAAGAATGCCCTGTGCTTCTCAGAGCACGTCAGATTCGGTTCTATCACCGTATCTTCTGTGATCTCGCCGACAATGACTTTCTTGCCTCTGATATGTTTCTGTCTGGTTATCTCGCCCGTTCCGAGATAGAGTGCGATCCTGTCAGTCAGCTCCTCTTTGTTTCCGGAAGAGGGTAGGCCGTTCGCTCTGCAGAACTCTGCAAGTTCGCTTTTCAGCCAATAATAACTGCGGAACGCGGACGCATCCAACTTTCTATCCAGAACAGGTCTGACATCCATGACTGCACATCCATCGGTCGCGACAAGATCGGGCGAAAGGGTACCCTGGTCGGATTTGATGTAATTATAAGAGTGGGCCCGGCCGGATTTGAACCGGCGACCTTCACCATGTCAAGGTGACGTCATAACCCCTAGACCACGAGCCCGGTATTTCTCCTGATACACTTCCTGTTATTATAAGTTGCGACGGTTTTATCGGCATCTGGCCCCTTCTGCGACACTGTTTATACCACGGAACCGATGACGTCATATGGCCAATCTGGGTCTCGGACTCAACACGGGCGGCACGTACACGGATGCCGTCATTATGGACATCGACAGTGACGAGGTCCTGTGTAAGAACAAATCGCTGACTACGCACGACGATCTTTCCGTCGGCATCGACAACGTTCTAAGGAATTTCGGTCCGGACCTCCTTAAAAAGATAACAATGGTGTCCCTCTCATCCACTCTGGCGACGAACTTCGTCGTAGAGGGGAAGGGGCGCCGCATAGCCCTCATCGCTGTCGGCAGCAAATTCGACGGTTCCGTCCACGTCGACAGGTACATATCTGTCAAGGGCGGGCACGATACATACGGCAAACAGACCGAGCCGCTGGACGAAGAATCCGTCAGGGAGTTCCTGGAAAGCGTCCGCGGGGAGGTTGATGCGGTCGCGATCACCAGCTTCCTCAGCGTGTACAATCCGGACCACGAGATACGTCTGAAGAAACTGGCCGAGAGCATCCTGGGAATACCGGTCGTCTGCGGCCACGAGCTGTCGTCGGATCTCGGTTTCAGCGAGCGTGCCGTCACGGCGATAATGAATGCGAACCTTCTTCCGGCGATCAGGGAGCTGATAGATTCCGTCAAGAGGGTATTCTCGGAGCGCGGGATCTGCGCTCCGCTGATGATCGTCAAAGGCGACGGTTCTCTGATGAGCGAGGAATCTGCCGTGGAAAGACCCGTGGAAACGATAATATCCGGCCCCGCCGCCAGTATAATCGGGGCGAGGACAATGACGGGCATCGACGATGCGGTCGTCATAGACATGGGCGGTACAACGACCGACATAGGTATCCTGAGGAACGGACGTCCGGTGATAAGCCCGGACGGAGCATCGATCGCAGGAAAGAACACGAAGGTCCTCGCGGCCAACATATTCACAGCCGGCCTCGGCGGCGACAGCAGGATACTCGTGATCAACAGGGAGCTCATACTTTCCGACAGACGCGCGATGCCGCTTTGCATCGCCGCATCCCAATGGCCCGGACTCGAAGAGAAACTGAAGGAAGTGGCGGCAGGGAAGGACAGACGCTACTTCGAGATGGCCAATTCCACGGACGCGGTGCAGGACATCGAATTCTTCGTCAGGCTGAAGGCTTCCGACGGCGGCACGCTGAGCGGCCGCGATAAGTTGTTATTCGATATGCTCGCCGACGGTCCGATGAACCTCAAGACGGCCGCGGAGGCCATGGGGACGCATCCTATGGCGTTAGACCCCACAAAGATGGAGGATGCGGGGCTGATACAGCGTATCGGTCTTACGCCCACGGACATACTCCACGCGGAAGGGACGTACACCGAATTCAACGTCAACGCGTCAAGATACGGCGTAGAGTACCTTGCGGCGAAGGCGGGCACCAGCGACGACATATTCGTCAAGGCGGCGAAGGAACGCGTTATAGACAAGTTGGCATCGTTCCTGATCAGAAAGGTCGTCACCGACCAGATAGGCACATTCGAGATAAGCGACGTGGGAAAGGAGTTCATGAAGAGGTTCATAACCCGCATGGACAGCGAATACTACGGATGCGACATAAGATTCGTAAAGCCGATAATAGGCATCGGAGCTCCTGCCAGAGCGTACTTCCCCGCGGTGGCGAAGAAACTCAATGCGAAGCTCGTGCTCCCGGAGGATTTCGACGTGGGCAACGCAATCGGGGCCGTCGCCGGCCACATCGTCGAATCGGTGCTAATGACCATCCGCCCCGCAAGGCATTTCGGCATGGAGCCGAATCCGAGATGTTCGGTTCAATCGTCATACGGCACATGGGATTTCTCATCCCTGGATGCCGGGAGGAAGTTCGCCGTTTCCAAGGGGAAGGAGATCGCTCTGAAGCGTTCCAAGGACAACCACATAGGCGACGTGCAGATATTTGTGGACGAGCACGAGGACAGCTGCGTGCATGTGAACGGCGGGAAGGAGATCGCGAAGATCGAGATCGTCGTCACTGCCGTCGGTAAGGCGAAGTTCGCCGATCGAACATAGGCTTTGACATCAGCCTAAGTCTAAGTATAAGTATAAGTTAAAGTATAAGTCTAAGTCAGAGTTGATGCCATGTCGGTACCCGTATCAATAACCCAGATCCTTGACGAGAATGCTGTTGAGAGCGCTCGTGTGGAGTACAAGAAGGGGTGGAATCCGGAACCGATCATGCACACGATATGTGCGTTCGCCAACGATATCGACAATAACAGCGGAGGATACATCGTCGTCGGCATAGGGGACGGCGGCGGTTCCAGAGAGGTCGTCGGGGTGGACAGGGGATCCATAGATTCGATGAACAGGAATCTTGTCGATCTTTGCAACAGGATCGAGCCCAGATATCTCGCAGAATCCGATCATGTCGAATTCGAGGGGAAGGATCTGTTCGTCATATGGGTGCCCGGCGGCAGGGTCCGCCCGTATAAATGCCCTGTCAGTCTTTCTGATAAGAGGGGCGACAAAGCATACTATATCCGCAAGATGGCAAGCACCGTTCGTGCTAACGCGTCAGAAGAGAAGGAATTGTTCCGTCTGTCCGACGACATACCGTTCGATGACAGGGGGAATGAAAGCGCCAGTATCTCGGATATCAAGCCAGCCCTCGTTTCGGGATTCTTACGCGAGATAAAGAGCAAACTCTATGAAAGGTCGCTGTCCATGCCTTTCGAGGACTTGTTGGAATCCATGAATCTCATGGATGGCCCCAAGGAGAGTAGGAGACCTCTGAACGTCGCTCTGATGTTCTTCAACGACAGGCCTGACGATTTCTTCCCGTTCGCAAGGATAGAGGTCGTCGACAAGCCGGAACCTACCGGGGAGGGTATGACAGAGAAGATATTCACGGGGCCTCTGGACAGGCAGCTCATCGACGTGATGGCGTACATGAGCAATTACGTTCTGAAAGAGAAGGTGGTCAAGCTCGACGACAGGCCGGATTCCGATCGCATATCGAATTATCCTCTCAAAGCATTGGAGGAAGCGATCTCGAACGCCGTATACCACAAGAGCTATCAGATACACGAACCGGTGACGATCACGGTGTACCCGGACAGGATCGAGATCGTCAGCATACCGGGTCCTTTCCGCAGCATATCGGACGATGACCTCCGCAACAGGCACCTTGTGACAAGGAGGTACAGGAACAGACGTATCGGAGAGTTCCTGAAGGAACTTGGTCTTGCCGAGGGAAGGAACACGGGGATCCCGACCATGATAAGATCTATGAGCGAGAACGGTTCCGATCTTCCTGTATTCGAGACCGACGCTGATCGTTCGTATTTCACGGTCATACTTCCGATCAACAAAGCGTTCCTCGATGTACCAGAAAAGATAATGACGACGGGACAGCGGCGTACTCGGGAGGAGATAATGCGTTCTATTGTCGGTATCCTGAAGGACGGGGATATGACCACCAGAGAGATCTCCGAAAGGATGGGATATGGGTCGGTACCGTCATCGCTCAGGATCGCGATAGACGTGCTGATCTCGGACGGTACGATCGAATACACCTCTGAGATGAAGAAGAGCCCCAGACAGAAGCTCCGCCTCAGGAATCGCGGCAAGGGTATGTGAGTGCCGCCGTTGTCGGGCGGAACAGACCGGCCGAAGGGTCCTACGGCAATCTATTAATCGCGGACGATAATGCCGTCAGACATGGCAGAGATCAAACTGTTCACCAAGAATAACTGCGGGAAATGCGACTACGTCAAGGAAAGGCTCCCCGAAGGACTGAAGATCCAGATAATCAACGTCGAGACCGTGGACGGTCTGGCGGAGGGAGCGTTCTACGAGGTCCTCGACAAAGGTTTCCCGGTCCTCGTGGTGGATGACGTCAGGGTCGCCGAGGATGCGACCCCCGTTCTCAAGAAGCTCAAAGAACTCGCTGGTCAGTGAATATGATAACACTCGGGATCGAAGGAACGGCCCACACGCTGGGAGTGGGGATCGCGGATTCGGAATCGGATAAGAAGATCCTCGCCAACGATCTCGATATGTACAAACCGCCTGAGGGCGGACTCCATCCCAGGGAGGCGGCGAACCACCACGCGGACGTCGTCCCCGGGTTGATCGTCAAAGCGGTGGACGACGCCGGCATATCTCTGAAGGATATCGATCTCGTGTCATTCTCAAAAGGCCCCGGCCTCGGCCCGTGTCTCCGCGTTGCGGCGACCGCAGCAAGATCGCTGTCGCTGATGCTCGGTAAGCCCATAATCGGAGTGAACCACTGCGTCGCTCACGTGGAGATCGGAAGGGCGACCACGGGGTGCGTCGATCCCGCTCTTCTTTATGCTTCAGGCGGGAATACCCAGATAATCGCATTCGCCAACGGCAAGTACCGCATCTTCGGCGAAACGCTCGATGTCGGCATAGGCAATATGTTCGACAAGCTCGGGAGGGAGTTGGGACTCGGATACTACGCCGGGCCGACCATCGAGAAGCTCGGACGCGAAGGAAAGAAGCTCCTCGAGCTGCCGTATTCCGTGAAGGGGATGGACATCTCATTCTCCGGGATAATGACCGCCGCGCTGGCACTGCAGAAGAAAGGCTGCCGTCTCGAGGATATAGCGTTCTCAGTCCAGGAGACCTGTTTCGGAATGCTCGCCGAGGTCACCGAGAGGGCAATGGCCCATGTCGGAAAGGACGAGGTCCTTCTCGGCGGGGGCGTGGCTCAGAACGGCCGCCTCAGAGAGATGATCAAGGAGATGGCCGAGGAGCGCGGAGCTCAGATGTACGTTCCGGACAGGAAGTTCTGCGTGGACAACGGTGCGATGATCGCATGGCTCGGCAATCTGATGTACTCGTCGGGCACTAGGATGACGATAGACGATACGACGGTCGACCAAAGATTCAGGACCGACGAGGTCAAGGTCACTTGGCGCAGCTGAGCTGCTGTCCGATAATCGTGTCCAGGTTCTTAAGGAAAAGTTCTTCGTTACCGGGTTTGAAGGAGGCACCGCTGGCTATTTTGTGGCCGCCGCCCTCTCCGCCCACTGATTTCGCAGCGTCCCTCATGGCCGCCGCCAGGTCAACGCCTTTGTCGAGCTGGCACCACATCCCCCTGGATGAGATCTTCGTGATGTCGTCGGAGGCGTTGATCGCTATAGTGGGCTTATCGTGATCGCCTATGAACTGCATGGCGATGCCGCACGTCACGCCGCTGTATCCGGCGGGAGCGTTGAAGTACTGTATATGTTCCATCTGCTTCAGGCCGTTCTTCTCCAGGCCCGTCACGGATTCCAGGACGTCGTTCTTGTATTCGTTGTTCAGCTCTATCGCTCTGAGAAGGTCGTCCCTGCTCCCGAGGCACATCGCGATGCCTATGCCCTGAACTTCGAGACGTCCGCACGCGTTCAGAAGATCAGACATCGTTTCCGCGTCCATCTTCCAATCCCTGAGGAAGTATCTCACCCTGGAGACCTCGGTCATCGTCTGCTGCGATACGCCCTGCACCGTCAGCTTGATCGCCAGCATCGACGACAGTCTGCGTCTTTCGTCATCGGTCAGGTCGGAGAACGATTTGTCGGGGGATATCCTTGCTTCCGAGAGGATCTTCATTACACTCTCCTGATTGCCGCTCACGCCGCGGACATAGGGGTCGGTGGAAAGGTAGAGCGATCTGGACAGCGGCCCGGTCGGTATGAGCGATCCGTCGCCGACGGATACGAAGCCCCTCTCCGTGCCCTCTTTCAGAAGGTAGTCGTTGAGACCGAGCATCCCTCTTATGTGCTGTCTGTCCCCGGCTATACCGCCCATCGCGATCTGCACGAGGTCCCAGTTGCGTTCGTTCATCTGAACGGAGAACAGAAGCGACAATGTGGATCCGCACCCCTCGGTCATACCGTCTATCCCGAACAGATGCGGGTTGACATAGCAGATCTTGTCGGAATCGTCGATGACCGTGTGGTGGTCGAGAACGACGACGTCCTTGCCGAGGGCCTCGAGTTCCTTTATGTAGGATGCTCCGAGGTCCGAGATCAAGATGCAGTCGCTGTTGCAGCTCCTGACGGTCTGCATGGTCTCCTCGCTGAGGATCTTGAATATCGTGATTCTGAACTCCTTGCCTTCTCTGGCGAGGGCGTTCGCGATGATCCCGGCGGAAGCGAGCCCGTCGGCATCGTTGTGCGAATAGACTTGGATAAAGTCATGTCTGCGGATGATCTCCACCGCAGACGATAAACGTGAAAGTAGTTTGGAAGGAAGGACGTTACCGTCCATGATCCCTCACTTGAGCATAAGCTCCGCAGTGCTGAGCGAATACTTCCAGTCGGCGTTGATGACACCATTCTCTTTGTAATAGTGTTCAAGCCTTCTGATCCTTGCTTCGATCAGCGTGAGGCCTCTCTTGTTCGCTATGTCGCCGGGGTTCTCTCTCAGGTGAACGCTGAGTGAGATCGCGCGTCTCATAAGGTTGGACAGGTCTTCGGGAAGGGCCGGCGAAACGCCTTTGTCCTTCATTATCTCTGTCACAGTCTTACCAGTAGCGAGCTTTACATCCGGTACGCCGTACTGATCCCTGAGAACGAGGCCGATCTTGGCGGAGTTGTTTCCGTCTTTGGCCATCTTCGCTATTGCGTCCTCTATCTCGGTGGCTGACATGGGGACCCAAGCGGGATTCTCTGATATCAATGGGCGTTTCGAACAGGATCTGCCCTTTCTTCTTGCATGCATTCTTGCCATTATGTTTCCTCTGAATCATTCAGGCGGCGAGGCTGAGACTCCCCTATTTGATACAGGTATTTAAAACGAACACTCTCGCGGCCGTATTGCGAAGCTCGGCATGTCATTCCGTTATGACAGTTCTTGCCCAGGCTATGACGTCTTCGTATTCGTCCGTGTCGAACGACAGGTCGTCCGGCAGCTTGTCGAAGAGCACGGACTCCATCTCCCCGTCGGCGACCTTCTTTCCGAGGGCGCAGGCGCAGACGTCGCAGTACCCGATGTCCTTCTTGGCGATCACGGTCACTTCGTACCCGGATTCCTC
>CAZXIY010000016.1:0-5870 GCA_964640935.1 uncultured Methanomassiliicoccales archaeon | reverse complement strand
CAGGCGTTCCTTGGTCATCTCGAAGACATCCTCGGGTCTGGCGGTGACGTCCTCGGACCTGGCCTTCACGCATACGAGGCCGTACCTCGCGGAATAGCGTTCCATGTTGTCCACGAGTATGTCCGCCTGTCTTTTCTGGGCCACGTCGGCGTATACGATATCGGCCCCGTCCACCAGGAAAGAGTATTCGTCCGGTCTGGTCGCATCTCCGAGTATCGGGAGCATGTTGTCCCTGCCCTCCGCGGTCCTCACTAGGTCGCGGAACGACCTCGGAGAGAATTCGACGCAGTAGACCTTCCCTTCGCTGACGATATCAGATACGTGGGAGGACGTCGTCCCGCTGGCGGCTCCAAGGTACAGCACGCGGCTGTTCTTCTTGAAAGGGAACCTCTTCCCGCCGCACATGATGTACGCGGCGAGCTTGCTCCGGTTGGGCATCCATTCCCTGTACTCGGTCCCCTTATCGCTGACGAGGCGTTCGCCGTACACCCTGACGCCGGGGTTGCGGGACACGGTATACAGATTGCGTCTTTCGGAGAATACCGTCCCGTCCGTCATTGCGATGGGGTCCATCGTCCGCATGTAGACCTCGCGACTAAAAAAAGTATGCCACGACATCTCCGTGAACGATACGGGCATCGCAGGCGCGAACAGGATAATATGTTATATTCGGGACCCTTTGTACGAGCGATGATCGAGACACTCAGAGCGATAGCCGACGAGGTATCCAAGGCCGTGGGCCTGATCCCCAGCGGGGTCGATAAAGGCGAGATAGTTTGCATGGGAGCGGACGGCACCCCGACGTCGGAGATCGACAAGATCGCTGAGAACACTGTGCTGAGATACATAGAGGCCAACGGCCTGAAGCTCGACGTGCTCAGCGAAGAGGTCGGCTTCGTGGACAACGGGGCAGGCGTCACTCTTGTACTCGATCCCATAGACGGGACGACCAACTCGATCATAGGCGTCCCGATGTACACGATATCCATGGCCGTCGGCGTCGGTTCACTCTGCGGGATAACCACAGCATACATCAGGAATCTCGCCACCGGCGACGAGTTCACTGCCGAAAAGGGCAAAGGTGCGTTCTTCAACGGGAAGCGCATCAGTTCGAAGAAGGTCTTTGATCCGAAGAAGGCCCTCATGATGATCTACCTTGGCAACGGGGCGGACCAGCACGCTTTCGCTCTCGCGAAGAGGGTGAAATCATCCAGGGCATACGGGTGCGCATCTTTGGAGATGGTCCTCGTCGCCACCGGCGACGCGGACGGGTTCCTGATGCAGTCCGAGAACTACACCAGATCGATACGCATAGTGGATATCGCCGCCAGCACCCTCATACTCAGAGAGGCGGGCGGAGAGGTGTACACGATGGACGGTATGCCGCTCGACATGCCCTTCGATCTCTCCCACAGGGCCAATTTCATAGCCGCGGGCAACCGCGACGTATTCAATTTCGTAACGAGCGCGGACAGCGGCTCATGCAGCGGCGACAGGAAGAAGGTCAAATACGGGATCTACGCCAACATGAGTATCCCGTCCGTCACGGAGATCACGGAAAGAGTGATCAAAGCTCTCGGCGGCGAGGATTACGTCCTCGATACCGAGATCGCAGACGCCCTCGGAAGGAAAGGATGCCCCATCGACATGATGTGCGTAGATGTGATCATAACGATAGGCGGCGACGGGACCATACTCCGCGCGTTGCAGAACACCGACGCGATGATCGTGGGCGTGAACGCCGGCGGCGTAGGTTTCCTTACGGAGATAACCGTGGATGGTATCGAGGAGGGCATCGCGAGGCTCATAAAGGGCGATTACATCGTCCAGAAGAGGGCCAAGATATCCGTATCCTACAACGGAGAGGTGTTGGGGGAATCGGTCAACGAGGCCGTCATCCACACCGACTCGGTCGCCAAGATAAGGCGTTTCAAGGTGTTCGTCAACGATTCCCTGGTCACCGACATACGGGCGGACGGTATACTGCTCTCCACTCCGACGGGTTCTACATGTTACGCGATGAGCCTCGGCGCTCCGATCATAGATTACAGGGTTGACGCGTGGGTAATGGTACCGATGGCCGCATTCAAATTCTCGTCCAGGCCGATGGTCATACCGACCAGCACGAAAGTGACGGTGGAGATGGTCATGGACAAAGGATGCCTTCTCGTGATCGACGGACAGAAGGAGTTCAGCCTTCCTGGGGGTTCGAGAGTGGAGATGACGAGATCCCGCAACTACGCGTCGCTGATAGTCTTCGATACTGACTTCTACTCCCGCGTCAGGGAGAAACTGGTGAATGTATTATGAGGAAGATCTACGCCGTGGATGTCGATCTGATCGACAGTTTCAACGAATCCGCCAGGTCCTGCTATCCTAAGGAGTTCCTCTGCATGGTCAGGCAGAAGGACGGAGTGGTGAACGAGCTCGTGCTCCTTCCGGGAACGGTCTTCGGGGACAGCCACAGCTTCCTCAGCGAATGGATGGCCCCAGTGGATTACGACCTCGCGGGCACGGTGCATTCGCATCCCGGTTACAGCAACGAGGCTTCCGACGAAGACAAGTCGCTCTTCTCGAACATGGGCGGCATACACTTCATAACATGCCAACCGTACGACAGGCACAGCTGGAAGGCTTACGATTCGTACGGCGAGCCGGTGACCGATCTGCAGGTCATATATTGACTGCCTTAAGGCTCATCGTGACCGCTTCTTTCGCGACCTCGAGCAACCCCGCAGTGTAGATCTTGTCGCGGCCTTCCGCGACGATGTCGATGACCTGATCGCTCTCGGAGAATCTTATCAGGAACCATCCGTCGTCGGTCTCTATCCTCCATCCGTCGATCTCGTAGATCTTGTTGTAGCCCATGTCGCCGACCTTCAGGGCGATCCTCTTCGCAAGGCCCTCGCGGTCGCCCTGATACCTCACGGATTCGTTCATCCTGAAGTACTTAGGCAGAGCGTCTATCTCGTCCCTCAGGCTCGTCTCCGTCGCGATCCTGCTGAGGAATGCCGCGGCCGTTATGCCGTCGAGGGCGAACGATATCTGCGGGAACACGAACGAACCGTCGTTGCATCCCCCCATCTCGAGTCCGTTCGTCTTCACGGATTCGCCGATATGGGACGATCCGACCTTGGTCATTATCGCCGTTCCTTTCAGAACGTCCTTCACGGCCATGGAGGTGTCAACCGGTATGGCGAGCGTCTTGGGCTGCAGGAACTTCACGAGGAGCTGTAAAATGGTCCCTCCGTCAACGTATCTGCCGTCCTCGTCTATGGCAGCAATGCGGCTCCCGTCGCCGTTGGTGGCGATCCCTATGCTGCCGAAGTTCGATTTGACGATCTTGGACAGGATCCTCAGGTTGATCTCCTCCGGCGCCGGTTCTCTGCCCGGCGACCTGCCGTCGATATGGCAGTTGAACGTCAGAGCGTCTGCTCCGATATCTGTCAGTATCTGAGGAGCGATGAGCGACGGGCAGTCGGATGCGCAGTCCAATACGACCTGGCAGTCGGCCTTGCCTACGATCGACACGACCTTCCTCCTGTATTTTCCGATCGATCCGGTTATATTTTTCACATTCCCTACCAATTTGTAGTTGGGCAGGAGCTTGGAACCGTCCAGGCGGTTGACGAATGCGAACATCTGAGAATCGGTGAAGAATGTGCCGTCCGTGTTCTTCAGGCAGATGCCGCTGACATGGTTGATGCTGTCGGGGCTGCTGATCATCACGCAGCATCCCTCGCCTTCGGATGCGAACGGCAGCACGGGCGAAGGCAGTACGCCTGCATCGTTCACGGATGCTCCCGTCGCCGTTAGTCCGGCGACCATAGCGCCGCGTATCATCGGGCTGCTCGGACGCAGATCCATTCCCAATGTGACGTTCTTGTATTGCATACCGAGGGTCTTTCCGACGTTGAGGGCGTATTCCGGCGTGATCTCGTCGTCGGTCGTTCCTTCCATGCTTGCGGCGCTGATGCGAGGCATGGATACCGCTACCGCATCATTCGGGATATAGTTTTTCGGTACGATGCGTGATGCGGAATGCCAGCACCCGCAGGGTTTTTAAGCAGTCAAAACCGCGAATCGGAGGTCTGGGTATCCTTTTTATCGTGAAAAAATATATATACTGACAACATAAATAATCAAACTGGCTATGCCGTATAGGCGATGTCAGAGGGATTAGCATGGTAATGGAGAAAATAGATTTCGCAAAGGCGAAGACCATTGCGGCCAACAAGGGTCTTAAGCCCGGTAAGGTCAAGGGAACCGAAGGTATCCAATTCACAAAGGGAAAGAATGACAGACTCGTCGTCATCGGATGGGACGAGTTCGAGGATATCCTCAAGAAGAGAAGCTTGTCGGTCTATGAGAGCGGCGGCTGGATGAAAATAATGAAGGCATGAGCCTTCGCTGAAAAGTATTAGATGCCAAGGTCACCCGACCTGCATCATTCTTTTTATATGACTACGTGTTTCGCTGGTTGTTAAGTGCAGGGGTTACCGAGCCTGGTCAAAGGTGCTAGATTCAGGGTCTAGTCGTTAGTCGTTCGAGGGTTCAAATCCCTTCCCCTGCACCAATCTTTTCATGAACATAACAGGATCGGGGTGCCCACGATCTTGGTGCATGGTCTACAAGACGTAATGTGCCAGATCATAGTCAAATTATCTTTCATTATGTCAGAACGGATATCGCTATCCCGATGGCAGAGACGCAGATCAGTGTCAATGCGACAGCGGTCCACTTCCGATCCTTCTCGGCAATGAGCGAGACTGTTGCGGCCGCGACCGCAAGGAGCGGCGAGACGACCACTACCAATATCCCGACCCAGAGCACATCCGTGCCGAATCCGGCGAGATATGATATGATGCCTGCCAGTGTGGCCGTTATCCCTATGGCCACGGATATCCTGAGCGTCAGGACTACCGCGTCGTTCATCTTCATAAGATGCCTCCTGCCTGAAGGATCATCACGGCAGATATAGCGACCAGGAGCACCGAGAAATACTTCTTCATGGACGATCCGTCGATGCTCTTCGTGAGGTGGCTCCCGACCATCGCTCCCACGAACGTCCCCACCGTTATGAATGCCGCGACATCCAATATGACCATCCCGCTAAGGAGGTAGACTATCGCTCCGGAGAATGCGGTTATGCCCACCATGTAGCTGCTCGTCGCAGTGGCGGCCTTTACTGGCACATTCATGTAAAGGTTCATCAGAGGCACTTTTATGATACCTCCTCCGACCCCTGTGAGGCTGGATATCACCCCGGCAACGCTGCATAGGGCGAACCCGCCCCTCACGTGCTCGATGTCATATCTGACGTATTCTCCGGTCTTCAGATCCTTGTATGAGAATTCGCCGTTCGGATCCGTTCTCGTATCCGCGGTGACGTTATGCAGCATCTTAGCAGCGCTGAAAAGGAGGACAACGGCGAATATGACCATTATGGCCCATTCCTGTATGTACGCGGATACCGCCGCTCCGATCACCGAACCTATGACAGTGCTTATCTCCAGCAACAGACCCAGACGTATGTTCGTCACTTCATTCTTGACGTAGAAGACGGTACCCCCGACAGAGGTCGCGACTATGCCGACGAGGCTTACGGCAGCAGCTTCGGTAGCTGTGAGGCCGTAGAAAAGGGTCAGGATGGGGATTATGATGATACCCCCGCCGATGCCGAACAGGGCCCCCAGCACGCCTGCCAATGCACCTACGAGAAGGAGCGTGAGCAGAAGCAGAGGGTCCATGCTCTGTACCATGTTCGCATCGATATTAACATTATCGCCGTGCTACGGGGTGTCCCACAATGTGTGTCATCCTGTACATGGGATTGAAAAGTCGTATCAATTGATACGAAATTGGTGCGA
>CAZXIY010000015.1:0-22986 GCA_964640935.1 uncultured Methanomassiliicoccales archaeon | reverse complement strand
TTAGAGTTTAATTAATTAATATTAGTGTATTTTTTTACGTTTATACAGTTAATAATAGTGTATTATTATTGTATAAACAATTTAATATACACGTAAATCACATATGATATCGATGCCTGTGGCTATATTCAAAAGAAAAATCTATGACAAGATGCTCGAATGGAAAAGGGATTACAGTGGCAAATATGCACTTCTCATAGAAGGAGCTAGACGCGTGGGGAAGACAACAGTCGTCGAGCAATTCATAAAGAATGAGTATAGATCTGCAATAATAATTGATTTTTCAAAAATCGACGAGGACGTCAAAATTGTTTTCTCACAGTACGCAGGTGATCTGAACCGCTTCTTCCTCTACATCCAGCAGATATTCAAAACGACACTCTACGAACATGAGAGCGCAATAGTGTTCGACGAAGTGCAGCTTTTTCCGCCTGCAAGACAGATGATCAAACATCTGGTCGCGGACGGACGCTACGATTATATCGAAACCGGATCTCTCTTATCAATAAAACAGAATGTCGAGAATATTCTGATACCCTCCGAAGAGATGGCCATTGAGATGCATCCGATGGATTTTGAAGAATTCCTTTGGACTGAGAACGATAACATCACCGTGCCTATGCTCAGAAAGGCATTCGACGATAGGATTCCGCTTGGCACGAGCATGCATAAACGTATCATGAATTCCTATGGGATCTATATGCTCGTCGGCGGTATGCCGCAGGCTGTAGAGACATATCTGGAAAAGAACAATTTCGAAGCCGTGGATGTCGTCAAACGCCAGATACTCAAACTGTATCTGGATGATACCTCTAAGATCAAAGCGAACAACGGTTCCAAATCCAGACGTATCCTGTCGATGGTCCCGTCATTTTTGTCCAGCCACTGCAAGACATTTGTTGCAGCCGATCTCAGGAAAGGTTCGAGGACAAGAGAGTATTATGACAGCTTCACATGGTTATCCGAATCCAAGATCGTGAATATCTGTTATCATAACAGCGATCCCAGCCCAGCATTGGATCTCAATCTGGATGAGAACATACTCAAGATCTACATGGCAGATACCGGACTTCTGTTCACATCATCATTCGATTCGAACGTAGGTAATCGCGACGAGATCTACTCTGAAATACTAAAGAACAGGATAGGCATCAACAAGGGGATGTTCTTCGAGAACATGATCGCACAGGAGCTCACGGCAACGGGTCACAGGCTCATCTTCAATACGTTCTATGCAGAAGGATCCACGAACAAACACGAGATCGATTTCATCATCGCTGATGAAAGGGGTATCACCCCTCTCGAAGCAAAATCCGGAGTGTCGACAAAACACAGATCCTTGGACCTGTTCATAAAAAAATATTCATCCAGGATAAAGACCGCGTATGTCATCCACTCCAAGGACCTCAGGGTAGAGAACGGCGTAACATACATACCAATCTACATGACGATGTTCCTCTGATAGTACCACATCTGCCGTCGAAGACGTATCGACCGTATCACAGCGGAACAGGCCTGCGGAGCATCGCATAATGGGGCACCTCGGTGCCCGGGAGACGGTCGGTCTCCACGACTTCGAAACCCCAGTGCTCGTAGATCTTCACATTATCCCCGCTCTGCGTCTCCAGGAAACAGCTCTGTCCTGTGCGGTCGAAATAATCCAGCATCGGTCTGACTATGCCGGACGTCTCCCCCTTGCCCTGATGCCCGGGCCTGGCCGCCAGTATGAACAGATACCAGCACTTATCGTCGGAATACCTGCTCCTGATTGAGGAGCAGAGCTCCTCGTACGACGAGAGACGGCGGATGCTCGAATGGCTCAGAATGAGCATCATGTGCAGACCTCCGCCAAGAAGATAAGGTATCGTCTTCGTCTTGTCCTTCCCCGGCGGAATGAACAACGCCGTCGAATTAACATCCGCATCTGGAGCTATGGAGACTATGTTCCCGTTCAGCGACGCCTCGATGAACTTGATGACTGCTTTCTTATTGTATTTCCCGCATAGCAGATAGTCTAACAGAGGATATCCTTCGAACGCTTCGGCGGAAGGGAGCGAGAATAGGCAGCCTTCTCCGTGCCTCATGATATGCAGATCTGATATCTCTTCTATGTCACAATCCATTGTATCCCGATCTCCAGACGAGCCGATAGGCATCATCATCCCGACAGATGATTTTTTTACTTTTGAAACCCAGTGGCATAGCTGGACTGTACGAAAATCGACAATATGACGGATGTCTGATGAAAAATGTGGCCAGGGTGAATATAACCCCTATCTGAATTGAAACAATATTAGTTGTATAGAAATACTCTTATCGGACCGCATGGATACATCCGCGCAGTGATAACATGGGATTCATGGACAAAGTAAAAGCATCTGCGAAGAACGTCGACAGCAAACTCGGACAGAGCGTCGACGAGAGTAAATTGAAGTCCAAGATCAACTAGGAAGAGAGCAGCATAAACAAAGCCTACCTCGAACTCGGAGAGACCCTGTACAAGAACAAGAAAGGCAAGGGCACGGACTTCGATGCGAAATCCGCCGAGATCTGCAAGAAGATCGACGATTCTCTCGAGAGCATCGAGTGCTACAAGAAGCAGATCGAAGAGCTCAAAGAAAAAGGCTCCAAAGAGAGGGCCGCCAACAGCGCCGCTGCCAACGCAGCCGACAATTCAAAAAAGAAAGACTGATCTTTTTCAGAACGGAACAGCACCGTTCCCGATGTCCCGTCACCGACGGGACATCGGTTTTATCATATCGGTCGCCGTTGAGGGGGTCATGGCGATGATCGACATCGAATACAGATTCTCGGGGAAACCGATCGACAATAAGGATATCAGACGTCACAGCACGTCCGATATGGAATCATATCTCAGGGACATCGTGTTCGAGATGCAGTCGGCGGACATCTCTGTGAAATTCAACACCGGATTCGCTGTCGAAGACGAGAACAACATGGTCTATATCAACGGAAAATCCGTCCACGAGATACTCGACGGTCTCAATATAGTCATACCGGAACCGGACGAGGACAGCTGCGGATGCGACGGGAAGAAGAGGATCGTGAAGATCGAACGCCCGCAGTTGGATTGGGATCAGAGATATATCGAGGACATCCCCGATGTGCTGATGAAGAATGCCATAGCCAAGATCTATGCCGACATGATGTCGAACAGGATCCCCGTGAACGGCGACGGCTCAGAGTGAATCGTCCGGTATTCAGCATCGGCATGCCGTTTTTGACATCGATGACCATAGGAACGATCTGAAAGATAACCCATACGGCAGAAGGAATTGTTTATATCGGTCCTGCCGATGGGCATACCGATGTTCGAGATCGTAAAGAGGGACGGACTTGCCAGGCTCGGCAGGTTCGAGACCAGGTCCGGAGTGCTTGAGACACCAGCGTTGCTGCCGGTAGTTAATCCTAAGATTTTCACCGTCACACCGAGAGAGCTGTATGATGAATTCGGATTCAGGGCACTGATAACCAACTCTTACATCATCAAGAACAGCGAGAGCCTCAAGGCCCGCGCACAGTCCGAAGGACTGCACAAGATGCTGGATTTCCCCGGCGTGATAATGACCGACTCAGGAACGTTCCAGAGCCATATGTACGGTGAGGTCGAGGTCACTAACGACGAGATGGTAGAGTTCCAAAAGAGCATCGGCACCGATATCGGGACCGTTCTCGACATATTCACCGAACCATTCTGGAAGAAGGACGAGACCGCCGAATCGATAGATGTCACACTCGAAAGGACCGAACATGCCTGCGAGATAAAAGGCGACATGATGATCAACGGCGTAGTGCAGGGTTCCGTCTACCCCGATCTCAGAGAGTACTGCGCAAAGAAGATGGCGACCATGGACGTCGACGTGCACCCGATAGGCGGAATAGTCCCGCTCATGGAGCAATACAGATACACCGAACTCGTGGACATCGTCATGGCCTCGAAGAAGGGACTGAACCCCAACCGCCCCGTACACCTCTTCGGAGCCGGGCACCCTATGATCCTGGCACTTGCGACGCTTATGGGATGCGACCTCTTCGATTCCGCATCATACGCGAAGTTCGCCAGGGACGACAGATTCATGTTCATCGACGGAACGTTCCGCCTTCAGGATATGCAGTCACTGGACTGCAACTGTCCCGCATGCAGAGGATACACCATAGAATCCATCAGAAAGATGGATAAAGGAGCACGCGAGAAGCTCATCGCCCGCCATAACCTCTATCAGATAACGAACGAACTCGACCTTGTGAAAAGGTACGTCAGAGAAGGAAGGCTTTGGGAACTCGTCGAGATCAGATGCAGGGCCCACCCCGCCCTTCTCGATGCTCTGAGAAGACTCAAAGAATACGAAGGATTCCTAGAGAGCACCGAACCTCTGAGCCGCGACAGCGCTCTCTTCTACACCGGCGTGGAGACAAGAGCCAGACCTGTGTTCCACAGATTCGAGGCAAGACTCAGGGAACGCTATGTCCCGCCTACTGACAAGGCCGCCCTGTTCCCGGACGGAGGAAAGCCGTACAGCAGGCAGTATGTTTCCGAATTCGACAGGGTCAGGAAGGCCGGCTACACACCGGTTGTTCTGTCCCCGTTCGGACCTGTCCCGGCTGAGTTGGATGAGATATATCCGATCGCACAGTCACTGTTCCCGCAGATAGTCGACCGCGAGACGGAGGAAGAGAAGGAGAGACTCCTGAAAGCCTTCATCGGATCCGCCGGATTCTCTGAGGTAGCAGATTACAAGGATGTCGGAGAAGGAGATGCAGAATACGATGCGGACCTGCTCAGGGCGAAGGCCACATCCAGATACCAGTTCGGCCTCGACGCGACGGACGCTCTCTTCCGCGGAAAGATAGAGCTCGTAAAGAGCAGGAAGACCGGGAAGATCAGGAACGTGATCTCTGACGGAGAGCACGTCCTCTCCATGAGAGCGGGTGATGGTCTTTACACATTGAGGCAGGAAGGAGCTGTCAGGATACTCAAGGTCCTCCCGTCGCCGCAGATGAGAGTCATCGTCATGGACGATGCCGTACCATTCGTTTCGCAGGGAAGGAACGCATTCTGCCAATTCGTCATAGATATGGATGAGGATCTGAGACCGATGGAAGAGGCGATCGTCGTCGATAAGAACGACAACTTCGTCGCCACCGGACGCGCCATCCTGATCAAGAATGAAGTGAAATCATTCGGTAAGGGAATCGCCGTCAAGATCCGCAGCGGAACCGGAGACGAGGCCTGAGGCCTCCTCCGCTATCTTTATGCATGCGAGAAGATCATCGGCCGTATTCCTCATGGTACCGGCATTGTCGGCCTTCATGGAGAACGTTATGACGTTCCCGTCCAGTCTGGACTCCACGTAACCTTTGTTGTCCGGCTCCAATGCCCTGAAGACAGTGGATGCCACCTTCCCGTCGCTGTACTCTATCCTTAATTCAAGATCCATCATCGAGATCATCTCGCAGACAATATCTCGTCGCGGATCGCGCTGCCGACATCGGACGTGCTCATTTTCCCGCCCAGGTCCGGCGTCACGGATCCCCTGTTGACAGAGATGTCAACCGCCTTCTCTATGATATTGGCTTCGGTCATGCGACCGAGATACTCCAGCATCATCTTCGCTGCGAGTATCGCGGCGATCGGGTTCGCGATCCCTTTTCCGGCGATGTCTGGGGCCGATCCGTGTATCGGCTCGAACATGCTTACGCCGTTCGGATTGATGTTGCCGCCGGCACTTAGACCGAGACCTCCCTGAAGCTGCGCCCCGAGATCCGTAAGTATGTCGCCGAACATATTCGGCATCGCAACGGTATGGAACGTCTCCGGACGGGATATCAGCGACATCGCCATGGCATCGGCGTACATGTATTCCAATGCCATGCCGCGTTCGGCGGCCTTCTCGGCGAATATCTTCCTCTGCATAGCGTAGAACCCGCAGACATTGGCCTTGTCTACAAGCGTCACCTTGGGATCCCCCCTTTCGGACGCCTTATCGAATACATAATCGGCGAACCTCTCCACGCCTTTTCTGGACAGCATGCCGAGTTCGAATGTCACTTCATCGGCCGGGATCACAGTCATATCCACGACGGCGGTGGCCCTGTACAGACCTCTTTCGATCTTCAGACCGACGATGCCGTCCCCGTTGACCGCTCCGTCCGCCCCTATATAGAAATCCTCGGTGTTCTCGCGAATGAAAGCTATATCGAAATCCGCAGGATCCCTCAGCGGACTGTGACCGCGGTATGATCTGACGGGCCTGAGGTTGATGTATTGGTCGAACTCCGCCCTCATCTTCAGAAGGATCCCCTTCTCCAGGATACCGGGCCTGACCCTCGGAGAACCTGTCGCTCCGAAATAGATCGCATCGTCCTTTTTGAGGGACGCGATATCAGCATCCGTCAGAAGCTCCCCCGTCCTAAGATATCTGTCAGCCCCGATATCGTATGTTTCTGCATCGTAACTGAAGGACGAGATCTCCGCCACCGTATCCAGGATCTTCAGCCCCTCGGCAATGACCTCTGGACCTATACCATCACCCGGGATGACAGCCAGCCGGTATGTCATCTTCCGCCCCCGACCATCGTATTCATCAGTCCGCCCGCATCTATGATCCTCATAAGGAAATCAGGCAGCTTCTCGAACCTGTATTCCCTTCCGCCGCATCTTATGACACCGCCGGCGAGATCGACAGCGACCGTGTCGCCTTCGTTCAGGTCTGTCGCATCGCACTCCACCACAGGAAGCCCGATATTGATGGAATTCCTGAAGAATATGCGGCCGAAGGATTCTGCGACGACACATGCGACGCCGGCCTGCTTCAATGCCAACGGAGCATGCTCGCGCGATGAGCCGCATCCGAAATTCTTTCCTGCCACTATGATGTCGTTTTGCTTAAGATCGAGATCGGGCCTGGCCTTGCTGAATGCAAAATCGCCGAGATGATCCAGATTCTCCGAAAGAAGATACTCGGCAGGTATTATCTGGTCGGTGTCGACATCGTCGCCGAATCTTCTCACTCTGCCGGAGATTGTTCTCATGGCAGATCCTCCGGAGATACTATACGCCCGGCCACTGCAGACGCGGCAACTACCGCCGGACTTGCGAGATAAACTTTGGACCTCTCGTGCCCCATCCTGCCGATGAAATTCCTGTTGGTGGACGAAACCGCGACCTCTCCGTCGCCCAGAACGCCCATATATCCGCCGAGGCAAGCTCCGCATGTAGGGCCCGAAACGAAAGCTCCCGCCTCCGCGAATATCTCCATGAGGCCTTCCCTCAGCATCGAGCGGAACACGCTCTGCGATGCGGGAACGACGATCATCCTGACGCCCTTGTTCACCTTACGCCCTCTGAGGACATTCGCCGCAGCCCTCATATCCTCGATACGGCCGTTGGTGCAGGATCCGAGATACGCTTGATCTATCTTCACGTCGGTATCCTTGACGAGATGACCGTTGCGCGGAAGATACGGGTAGGAGACCATCGGTTCGATCTCCGACAGGTCGTAATGCATCACAGACGCGTATTCGGCCCCCTCGTCGGATTCGACGGGGCCGTATCTGCCTCTGACGGTTCCGCGTATATGATCCTCAGTGAGCGAGTCGCAGGGGAACATACCGGCCTTCGCTCCCGCTTCCGTTGACATGTTGGATATCGTCAGCCTGTCCGATACGGGGACGGACGATACACCGGGGCCGGAGAACTCTATGGTCTCGTAATTTGCCCTGTCCGATCCCAGATCCGTCAGCAACTTGATGGCGAGATCCTTTCCGCATACGCTGTTGCGGAACGAACCTTCCAATTCGACCTTGATCGTTTTAGGTATCTTGAACCAGAGACGCCCGGTGACGAACACCGCTGCCGCCTCCGTTGAACCTATACCAGTAGAGAAGGCGTTGAGTCCGCCGTATGTGCATGAGTGGGAATCCGCTCCGACGATCAGTCTCCCTGGTGCGACGAATCCCTCATCTATCATGAGCTGGTGGCAGACCCCGGACCTGCCGACCTCGTAGTAGTTGTCGATCCCGTGCCTGCGGGCGAAATCCCTCATCAGCTTGGCCTGTTCGGCCGACGCTACATCCTTATTCGGAACGTAATGATCCGGTATGAGAACAATCTTGTCCTTCATGGCCGGACGTCCGAGCTTCTCGAACTGCCTGAACGCTATAGGGCCTGTGACATCGTTCACCATGACGTAATCCACTTCGGCCTCCACTATCGCACCGGAATACGAATCCGTTCCCGACCTTTGGGAAAGGATCTTCTCGGACATCGTCTTCCCTTTCAATCGGATCCTCTCTCCGCGTAGTCTCTGTTAATGGCTTCCATGATCGCATCGACGGACGTATCTACGATGTCGAGTCCAACGGCCTTGCCGACCGAGACCCTGCTGTTGAGCGTGTCCTTTATCATTACCGTGACCTCGCAGATGGAATCGCTTCCGCCGGTGACCGCTTCGAGTCTATACTCCTCGATCTCGATAGATTCGCTGAATGCTCCGCGTATCGCGTTGAATGCCGCATCGACCGGTCCGAGTCCTGTCTGGGCGCAGGTCTTCTTATCGCCCGACACATCAAGTGTCACTGTAGCCGTCGGCGTCGCATTCTTTCCGGTCACAACGATGAACTCCCTGAGCTTCACATTGTTGGCCTTCTTGCCCTTCCAGATCGTGTTCTCCGCTATCGCCGCGAGCTCTATGTCGCTGATCTCCTTCTCGCCTATTGCTATGGATTTCACGCTCGACATGAGTTCCGGCATGAGCTCTTCCGGGAACTCGATCTTCATGGCGTTCAGCCTGCTTCTCACAGAGTGCTCCCCGGAATGCTTACCGATCATGATACTGCGATCCATTCCGACCATCTCAGGCGGGAACGCCTCGTACGTGCATGCGTTCTTCATCACTCCGTGGACGTGGATGCCCGATTCATGTGCAAAGGCGTTCCTTCCCACGATCGGTTTGTTATATGCCAGAGGATACCCGGTGTATCTGGAAACGACCCTGGAGACAGAACCGAGCCTGGTGAGATCCACGGTCTTCACGCCGTAATTGACGTAGAGGCACGTAGCGATCTCCTCCAACGAAGCGTTGCCGGAACGTTCGCCGATGCCGTTGACACAGACATGGACCTGCTCGGCCCCGCATTCCAACGCGGCGAGAGAATTGGCAACCGCAAGACCCAGATCGTTGTGGCAATGAACGGAGATGGGCATTTTGATGCTCTCTTTGAGTTTGGATACAAGCTCGCCCAACGCCCTGGGAACTATTATCCCGACGGTGTCGGCGATATCCACTACGTCCGCTCCGGCATCCTTGACCGCAGAGCATATGCGTTCCAGGAAATCATAGTCCGTGCGTGTGGCATCCTCGCATGAGAATTGAACTGTCATGCCGTGGGATTTCGCATACTCCACCGCATTGACTGCCTTTTCGACAGCCTGATCTCTGGTCATGTCAAGTTTGTATTTGAGATGGATATCGGAGGTCGCGATGAACTCATGGATATATCCGACACCCGAATCGATGACCGAATCGATATCGCCTTTCGTACAACGTGCCAGACTGCATATCTTTGCATTGAGACCCATATTGGCGATCTTGGAAACGGTCTCTTTCTCGGTCTCCCCGGATGCACAGAAGCCAACTTCCATGACATCCACTCCGATTTCGTCTATGGCCTTGGCTATGGTTATCTTATCGTTCTGACTCAATGCTATCCCGGGGGATTGCTCGCCGTCTCTCAGGGTCGTATCGAACAACGAGACCTTGCTCAGATCGAAGGCCTTCAAAGTTGATTCGTTATAGGGGCTGGAACAGATCCTCCCCCTCCAATCTGCCGTTCCATCGCATACTTTCCGACCTTTCATGAGATCGCCCTAACCATCGTCGGACAGATACGCCGGAACGCGGCCCTGGGGCCTCAGATGCCAGCGTATGCCGCCCGGCACACGTATGTGGCGTTATCTGCCTGTGTTTATATTAAGTGTCGCAACCGCCCAATAATAGGTGCATTGCAACGATAACTTTACACCTGGCACTGAGCCCCTTCGGTCCCCTGTTCCTGAGTTGGCTGATCGCCCTTCTCCCTTACCAGAAGGAGAACGCATATGAACGATGCTGCGCACGTCACTCCGGCGACTATGAACGACTGCTCCGCAGACACCATCGTCGACAGGAATTGGAATATGAGGGCTGATGCACAGAATCCAAGAGACACTATGCCGTAGTTGGTCCCGTTGTTCATTGTTCCGAAGTGGTCCGCAGTAACGGTGATGTATACACCCGCCGCTCCGCCGAATCCGAATGCTATAACAGCGATACATACCAGGAACAGCGATCCCTGAGCGAATATCATCGCAACTATCCCTGCAGCCGTCAATGCGATTATGAGATACAATGCTCCGATGCGGCCGATCCTGTCGGACAACCATGTTATACCCAAACGGCCGAATGCACTTGCGGCCCCGGTTATCATCACCGCGGCTACGGCAAGATCCTCCGACAGTCCGCGCTCTATTCCCAGCGTCTTTATCTGGGGATTGAGGATGAAGAATGCCGGCAGAACGAAGAACATTGACAGGACAATGAAGTAAAAGGACCTTCTAGCCACCATTTCTCTAACGGTGTACTGCTTCTGGGCCTTGCTGACGACGACCATCTTTTTCTTCTGCTCGACCGCATAATCGTCCGGCGGACTAACGAGGAACAAAGAAGCGATAGTGCAGATCGCCATGAATGATATGCCGAATACCTCGAAAGTGAACGGCACTCCGAATGTTCCGAGGAGATAGTTCGCCAAAGGCGAGAAGATCACCAGTGAGAATCCGAATGCTCCGACCATCACCCCGGTCGCGAACCCGCGTTTGTCGAAGAACCATTTCTGCACAGTTGCGGTCGTGCATGTGTAAACGATACCCACTCCGAGACCGCCCATTATGCTGTATGTCAGATACAGCAAAGCAGGGAATTCCGATGTGACGAAAGCTGACAGCAGAATACCGACCGACATCAGAAGACTTCCGAACACGCCGCTCTTGGTCGGACCGTATTTGGATTGCAGACGGCCACCGAGTATCATCCCGAACACGAATGAGACGAGCATCGCGGACGATACCATCGTCGCGGAACCCGAATCCCAATTAAGATGGGACACTACGGGAGACTTGAATATGCTCCACATGTAGATGATACCGGCACAGAGCTGTATCACTACGCCGGCGATCATTATCAGATTGCGGTTGTCCCTTAGATTCGGATGCATTTCTTTCATCAGAAATGCCATGATTGTTTTGTTATATTAATTTGTTGTACATCAATGTACAAAAACATACATTGATGAAATAAGTATAGACCGCCCGAAGGCGGTCTTGTTTAATTGGACTTCCAGAGACCGTGCTTGTTGCAGATCTCCCAAGCGATAATCTTCTTCGCATCTGTCTCGAAGAATGCTTCGGGTGCGTCCCCTGCTTTGAGGTATTTCCTCATGAGGACCCCGTCTGCGCAGATCTCGATGAGAACGATGTGGTGTTCCGGTGTCATCGGGTGAGCGGTCTCTTTTCCGACCTTCACGAGCACGCCGTTCCCTTTCTTCTCGATGTAGGGCACATGTTTCTCTGTCGCGTAGTCGGCAGTCTTGGCCTCGAGGAGCTTCATGGGCTCTCCGCAGCATACGAGAGTTCCGCCGCCGGCATAGTCGACTTCAACGATGTTTCCGCATAACGGACAGTAATACACGCTTCTTTGTGCTATCATGTTAACACTGTGAAGCCAAACTATTGTTAGAACTATATTATGCTTTCACAAGAACCATTGTTGTGTGCGGTGGTCTGCTTTATTACCGATGAAAAGATATGCAGTGTCATGGGCAGACTCCTCGCGATAAACGGAAGCCCCAGGGCCAATGGGACCGATTCCGAGATAATCAAAATTGTCTCGGAAATGGCTAAAAAATACAATTACGAAACGGAGGTCGTCAATCTTTTCGATCTTCGGATCAACGACTGCCGTGCCTGCCTTGCCTGCAAGAAGACAGGGAAATGCGCACAAAAGGACGATATGACACCGCTCTACGACAAGATGAGATCGGCGGACATGATTCTTCTCGCATCACCGATATACTTCGGAGCAGAGACTGGGGTCATGAGGTGCTTCGTGGACAGATTCTACGCCATGATAGGCAACGATAACGGGAAAAGGACCGTAGATAAGGGAACGTTATCCAAAGCTTCGGTACTCCTCTCCTGCGGTGATCCGGAAGGGGATATGCATTACGGCGGCGTGCTCGCCAGAATGACGGGTACGATGAAATCGCTCAATATCATCGATGTTTCCGGGGCCATAATCCCAGGCATATCTCCCAAGGATGCCGCATCATCTGAACATGTGAAAAAATACATCGACACGGTCGATTTCCAACTTGAGATGTGAAGATGACGATACCTGCGGTACCGGCAACATCGACAATCGACAGAGAGCTCAAGGTCGGTCATGTATCCTTCGACGGCGTGACTCCAAGATTGCTCGGGGAACTGACCGATTACGCCGCTTTCACAAAAGAACTTTCGTCCAAGAATGACGAAAGGACACCTGTGCTCGTGATCGATGTCAAAGGCCTTCAGAGGAAGACCATAAACGATGTTCTCCTCAAGAACTTCAAGATACGCGGGATGCAGATATGGCTCATGACATACATCGAAAGCGTGGATGACATATTCGACGCATTCAACACAGATGCCGATTTCGTCCTCATGCCATATCACGCGATACGTTCAGATTCCGAACTCCACGATATACTCTCTATCTCAGATGCATCGATCCCTGCGCTCTTTGTGCGCGACGGAATGGTCGTCGGAAAAAAAGGAAAAGAAGAGCTTACCGCAACGGTCGACAAACTCGCGGGCATCGGCTATACCACCGTCATGGTATTCGATATGACCGGGAATCTCAAAAAAGAGAATTGGTCCGCGATATCATCCAGGGCAAGGATACTGCCATATGTCGGAGACAGGAAGGATATCGCGGCATCTCTGAAAGATATGGGCTTCGAGAACGTCTTCATATCTGCCCTTTGAGCTTCTCCGCGAGTTCCAATCCGAACTTATATGCCGGTTTGGCCACATGAGAGATATCGGAATCGTCGGTGCTGTCCGCAAGGCACTCACCTGCCCAGTTGGCACGTATCCCGAAAGCGAAAGCCCTGCAGATCGATATTATGTTCTCGAACCTGGGATTCCTAGATCCGCCGTTGGAGAGCAGAGCCACGTATTTTTCAGTCATCGGCTCGTCGACCGATGCCCAGAAACACTGGAATCTGTCAATGACCTGCGTTATTATCGACGACGGTCCCGAGAAATAGACCGGCGTAGCGATTATGAACAGGTCTGAATCGCGGTACGCATCATATATCGCCTGCATATCGTCCTTCAGGCAGCATTCATTGTCACCGATGCATTTGTTGCATCCGTTGCAATGGAGAATGTCCATCCTGGCCGGTCTTATGATGTCCACCTTTATGCCGCTGTCTTTGAGGGCATCTGCTACCGACTGGGATTGCAGTTCTGTGTTGCCTACTTCCCTGGCGCTCCCTACGACTATTGTTGCCTTCATAGAATCACCACATTATCGTGTATTGTTTTATACCTTTGCGAGTTATACACGACATTGTGATTATGATGGCGGACAGTGAGGATTTCCTAAAAGCTAAAGGTATGGTGTTCCCAAGGAACGTTCTCATAGGTCATGACACGCTATCGCAGATATCGAGCATGTGCGATGATTTCGGATTCGGAAAGATGGGGATGATCGTCACCGGCCCGCACACGTATTCGTCGGCGGGAAAGGCCGTAGAAGATTACATGCACGACGGCAAATACGAAATCGTCGTAGAAAACACAAGCCTCGCCACCGTCTCGAACGTCAACAAGATCGTTGAGGCAGGAAAAGAGACGAAATCCAAATTCATACTGGCAGTTGGCGGCGGGAGCAAGATAGATCTTGCCAAGATGGCCGCGAAGGATCTGAAGATCCCATTCGTAAGCATACCTACTTCCGCATCGCATGACGGCATAGCCTCCGGAAGAGCATCTATGAAATCCGACATGGGGCCGACATCCGTCGAGGCCGTATCTCCGCTTGGGGTCCTGGCGGATACTTCGATAATCGCTCAGGCGCCTTACAGGTACCTCGCATCCGGCTGCGCGGACGTAATTTCGAACATAACCGCCCTCAAAGACTGGGAATTCGCCAGAAGACTGAGGAACGAACTGTTCAGCACAACCGCATACGCATTGTCCGAACTCGCGGCGAAGACGATAATAGACAAATCCAAACTCATCAGACCCGGTGTGGAAGAAAGCGTATGGATTGCGATGAAGCCGATAATAATGTCCGGCATATCGATGTCGATCGCAGGAAGCTCCAGACCGACGAGCGGCGCAGAGCATATGTTCTCGCACGCGTTGGACATACTCCATCCCGGAAAAGCGATGCACGGCGAACAATGCGGCGTCGGCTCGATAATGATGATGTATCTGCACGGCGGCGACTGGATGTCGATAAGGAGTGCCCTCAAGAATATAGGTGCTCCCGTCAACGCAGAACAGCTCGGACTGAAATCCGATGACATAATAGATGCGCTCGTAGAGGCGCAGAGGGTCCGCAAGGACAGATTCACGATTCTTGGCGATCACGGCATAGACCGCGAGACCGCAGAGATTGTAGCTAAGACAACAATGGTCATTTGAGAGATGAAAAAATGGTATTGATCACATTAGTAGGCGAGACGCAGGCCCGCGTCGGCAACAGATTCTATTTCATGGGCCCGCAAACAGAATGCAAAGAATGCAGGCTAAAGGGCGTATGTTTCAACCTAGAGCCGGGAAGACTATACGAAGTGACGAGTGTCAGGGACACGAAGCACGAATGCAATATGCACGAGAGCGGAGTCAGGGTCGTCGAAGTCGAGAAGAGGCCCACGTTGGTCTGCGTTCCGAAGAAACTTGCGATAGAAGGCAGCATGATCACTTTCGAAGAAAGGAACTGCGCCAGGATGGGTTGCGATAAATGGTTCCAATGCCACCCGATTTGTATAGAAAGTGGGGAGAAGCTCCCCGTTTACGAAGTCATCGAGGATGCGAGATGCCCTATCGGCGATGACCTCGTTGTTGTGAAGCTCGGTTAAAACTTCTCCCCCGTTATCCTCTCGTACATATCGACGTAGAGTTTGATCACGCGATCTATGACGTCCTGAGGCAATGCGGGAATATCCGGCTCCGGAAGACCTTTCTCGCGGGCTTCCATGAGTTTCTGATGGTAACCGGTCTGACGGTAATACTGGCGGACGAACTCTTTGCTTAGTTCCTCTACCTTTCCTGCCTCGTATGAAACAGCATCCCACCAACGGTCTTCGTCGAGAGTACCGAACGTGTCCACAAGCACAAGGTTGCGGTTCTCGTCATATCCGAACTCTTTCTTTCCGTCGCAGTGAATGAGTCCGCGCTTAGCAGCCTCTTCGCCGATTATCTTGTCAACGGCAAGAACGGTATCGAGCAGACCTTTGTAATCCTTATCGGTGAGTCCGGCGATCTTCTTCGCTTCTTTCTCATCAAGGTTGCGGTCAGTGGCCTCGAGTTTAGTGGTGGTCTCCAGATATGGGCGCGGGAGCTTTTCCCCGTACTTCACCTTGTGGTTCTTCATGAATCCGAGATCCTCGGGTTTGATCTTCCCTGCTTCCACGCGGTCCATGAGCGATCCTGCGGCATAATGTCTGCAAATGACCTCTAGCGGGATCAGATAGTTGTTAGTCTTCGTGTTTATCTTGTCGTAATCCTCGATAATGTTGACCCTCTTCACCCTCATCCTGTTGGGCGGAAGGTACTCGATGAAATGGTTCTTGATCCCTTTCGAATCGAGAAGTGTGAACCAATATTTCGCAGTCCTGCAAAGGGTCTCCCCTTTGTGCGGGACCTTGGACGGTATTATCTTGTCGAACACCGAGATGTTGTCCGTGAACACGAATTCCAATGTCTTGTCGTCGACGGCATAGACCTCTTTCACTTTTCCGGTCCTGATATGCTCCATGGGTGTCGATTGTCGGAGCCGTATTAATAATCACGCCGGCAACAGAATTGCGTATCGGTTCGGTCGTTCAATTTCATATATCCTGTTGAAGATTCATAGAATATGATCGACACTTCCGGCATCAGATTCCATGTCACAAGACTGTGCGGGGGACAGGATCTCCTTCTGACGCCCGACAGGAAGATACCGATCGACCTCGACAGAGTGTACATCGAAATGAAAAGTCAATATGCCAGAGGTCCGAAAGATTGCGTCAAGTTCGATTGGAACGGCATAATGATGACCGTGTATCCCGCGGGTTCCATGCTTTTCGGATTCTTCAACAACAGACCGAAAGCAGAGGAATATGCGAAAGAGATACTGAAAGAGATTGCAAGAGAGGAAGATGAAACAAAGATCGGTTTCATTGACGAGAAGATCTAGATCCGCATGCCGGACAATCCTTCCTTCTGGCTATGTCAATGACATCATACCTTTCAGTCGCCGAATCTATCGTCAATAGCTTGCCTGCCAATGTGGTTCCTACGCCGGTGAGGATCTTCAGGACCTCTACGGATTGAACGGATGCTATGAGCGACACCATCGGACCCACCGACGGACGAACCGAACCGTCGTCTTTTCCCAACAGACACCCTAAGCACGGTGTTCTTCCCGGAACTACCACGGTCGCTTGACCGTACATTGAATCCACGCCACCATGGACCATTGTTATGCCCTTTCTGAGCACTGCCCGATTCAGGATCAGACGGGATGATATCGTATCCAAACAGTCGACTACGATATCGCATCCGTCGATGAATTCGTCGGCGTTGTCATCCGTTAGCTCACCGTCGATCGCTCTGACATCTGCCGACGGCGATATCCTGTGTATCCACTCTTCCGAAGAAGCAGCCTTGCGTTCGCCTGCCCTCTCATAGATGAACTGCCTGTTTAGGTTCGTCTCCGATGATTCATCCTTGTCGATTATAGCAAACCCGCCTACACCCGAAATGGATAGCTGGGTCATCACGTTGCATCCGAGACCTCCGCAACCTGCTATAGCGACACGGGATCTGCAGATCCTCTTCTGCCCATCCTCCCCGAATACAGGTATCTGTCTGTCGTATCTTCCCATCAGAGACCTCCGACGAAATCGGTCACATATCTTATCAGCGAATGTAACGTCTTCCTCCTTACAGAGTCTCTGTCGCCGGAGAAGCGGTTCATAGAACAATTGATGGATGTGCCGTCGGTCACAGCTATGAAGACCAGCCCTATCGGTTTGGAATCTGTAGCGCCTGATGGGCCGGCAATGCCTGTCACCGATGCAGCGATATCCGAAGAATATGCACGCCTGGCACCTGTGGCCATTTCCTTTGCCGTCTCCTCACTCACAGCCCCGTGTTCCGTCAACGTATCGTGACGGACCCCAAGCAGCGATTCTTTTGACCCATTGGAATAAGTGACCGCACTGCCCATGAATACATCCGACACCCCTGGCTCGTCGGTCATCATGGCCCCCACCATGCCGCCGGTGCAAGATTCTGCGAATGATATCGTCAGTCCCTTCTCTCTGAGTAACTCTATCAGATCGGAGATCTCAGATCTGCAATCCATCAGGGGACTCTCCCATCAGATCCTTTATCCTGTTCACACCGTCGATGGAATCGATGATCTCTGATACTTTCCTCGGGACCAGCTTTCTCCAATCGCCGTCATTGAGTATTCTCTGTCTGACCTCTGTACCGGAATACTCCGATCTGTTGTATATCGGGGATTTACGGACCTCATAACCTGCCTCGTAGAAAAGACGCCTGGTGTACTGATTGTTGGAATAGACGATCGAGAACGGAGGACACATGGATTTCACATGCGCCACCCAGACAGAATATCTGTTCAGATCCTCTATCGGAACGACATAGACGTTATTCATCCCTTCATCGCGCAGGGTCTCGGATATCATGTAGTACCTCTCGCCTGCGGTGAACGGATTCTCCCTCGTGTGAGAGTACTGAGCACTTCCGATGCCTATCGTCACATGGTCGCATTCGGAAGCGACTTTCCTTATGACCTCCATGTGACCGTTGTGTAAAGGCTGGAATCTGCCTATGACCAGTGCGTCGTTATCGTGACCGGATGATCCGAGCATGGTTCCCTCATTATGTTGCTTAAATAAAAATGTGGTTGGGAAAGGGGTTTATCACATCGGCGAAGGCGAAGATCCTCTGGACGATACATCCTCTTCCGGAGTCTTGATGACCTCTTCCTTGACATCTGCTGTCACAGTCTCGGTCACCGTCGCGGGCTCCTTGTACTCTTCGTGTTCGTATCTTGGCGGTACCGACTTCGGAGGCTCGAGCTTCACTGCGGTGGATTTGCCGTCCACTGTGAGCGGAAGGAGCTTCTCGAGATACTCGGTCTTCTTGGGGCAGTCCGCGAATGCATATTCGAGGACGTCGCGGAGATTCTCAACAAGGATTATCTCCATCATGTCGTAGTATCTCCTCTCGATCATCACATCCTTGGCGTTCTCCTTGGGTATGATCGCCCTCTTTATTCCGGCCTGAGCTGCGGCTTCGAGCTTCGCAGTGACTCCGCCTACAGGCAATACCTTTCCGCGGACATTCAGGCTGCCGGTCATGGCCATGGACTGGTCGATCGGTATACCCTCGAGAGCGGACAGAACTGCAGTGGTGATCGTTATCGATGCACTGTCGCCTTCTACACCGTCATACGTTCCGATGAACTGTATGTGTATGTCCGAATCGGATATGTCCGTGAGCGTGTATTTCTTGATCACAGCGGATATGTTCTCGATCGCCTCTTTGGCGATGTCCCCGAGCTTTCCCGTTGCGACTATGTGGCCGGTCTTCTTGCTCTGCGAAGGAGCGACCTCTGCCACGATAGGAAGCACGATACCGGAGTATTCGGCCATGTTGGAGCTGGCATTGAGAGCTGCGAGTCCGTTGATCATTCCGACGGCGTCGCCTGTCGTTCTGAACAGATCGTATGCCTTGTGGGATTCGACCACACGGTCCGCTATCTGCTGTTCCAAGCTGCGGGCGGTCCTTCTTGCTTCGAGGACGTCCTCGACCGTAGCGATGCTCTTCTTGTGCTGGACCGCGACATCTCCGGATACACGCACGAGACCTCCGAGTTCCCTGAACCTGAGTGTGAGCTCCCCCTTCCTTCCGGAACGGCGCTGAGCCTCTCTGATTATCTCGCCGGTGGCGTATTTGTCGAATGCCGGGATCTTTCCGTCCTTCTTGATCTCCTGTGAGACGAATCTGATGACCTTCTTACGGTTCTCGTCAGTATCGTGCATAGTGGTCTTCATGTAGACCTCGTACCCGTATCCTCTGATCCTCGACCTGAGAGCGGGGTGCATTCCCTCGAGTGCATCGAGGTTACCTGCACACACAAGAACGAAATCCGTGGGCACGGGCTCGCTCTTCACGAGTGCTCCGGACGACCTTTCGGACTGTCCGGTGATGCTGAGCTTCTTCTCCTGCATTGCAGTGAGGATCGCCTGCTGCGATTCCATCTTGAGCATATTTATCTCATCGATGAAAAGGACGCCTTTGTTCGCTTTGTGTATCGCGCCAGCCTCGAGCCTGTCGTGCGACGGCGTCTCGAGACCTCCTGACTGGAACGGATCGTGCCTGACATCTCCGAGAAGGGCACCCGCGTGGGCTCCCGTCGCATCAACGAAGGGCGGCATATCGTTGGCATCATGACCGACAAGCAATTTCGGCACGATTATTACGTCCTGCTTCTGCCCCGGCGATTTGACCACGAGGTAGATGAAGAACGAAGCGAGTATCGATATCCAAAGCAAGGTCATGTCCTTGTAGACGAGGAAGTAGACCAGCCCTATGGCGACGATTCCCAGGATGAGATACAACATCATGTTGTTCTTCTGATTCCTCTGAGCTGCCGCCTGAAGCTTCTGTTCAGTCACTATGGGCTTCCCTTTTCCTGCGGGGAGCACACGTATCCTCGGCTCGTTGAAATCCTCGGGGTTATGGTATGCGATGATATCCTGGAGCTCGCCTTTCGGCAGATACTCCACCATCGAATTCGCCAGCATCGATTTTCCGGTACCTGGTTCGCCGATGAGCATGACATGTCTCTTCTGCGAAGCGGCCTTCTTCACGACCTCGACCGCATCGTCCTGTCCGATGACCTGATCGGCCATCTTCTCGGGGATATCGATCTCAGCAGTCGTATGGAAAGTCTGCTGTTCGATCCATTCATCGAGGGGCACTACGGATTCTTCCTTGTCTTTCTCCATGTTTCCCTTCTTCCTCAATCCAGTCTAAGAATGACCTTCTATAAAAAGATAAGCTTTTCTTCAACTAGTGGTTGCCTATCCTGTTGCGCTTGTTACTATAATAAATTACGCATAGCACGACGCGCGTGTACGTATGACGGCGTGGCTCTTGGCTGGATCGTAATGACAATGTCAACACTCGATCCGGTGTCCCCGCCGATTACGTATAAATACCGTCCGGCCGGTTGCTCGTGCAGATGAGGATCAGCGAACTAGACATCCCCGACAATATCGTCGATGCGTTGAACGAACAAGGGTACACGGAACTCCATCCGCCGCAGGCAGAAGCATTGCCGAAGGCCCTGTCAGGTCGTAATCTCGTCGTCGCCGTTCCTACGGCGAGCGGAAAATCGCTCATCGGCTACATCACCGCTCTGAAGGTCATACTGCAGAAGCACAAGAAGGTCCTTTACATCGTACCTCTCAAGGCCCTTGCATCGGAGAAAAGGGATGACTTCGAGAGATTCGCCCATCTCGGTTTCAAAACGGCAATGAGCACAGGCGATCTGGATTCCGAGGACAGATGGCTCAACGACGCCGATGTCGTCGTCGCCACATCGGAGAAGGCAGATTCCCTGATACGCCACGGGAGCAAGATAATCGATGATGTCGGCCTCGTCATTGCAGACGAGATACACCTTATCCACGACCCTTCCAGAGGGCCGACTCTCGAGGTCGCTCTCACCAAGATCAAGAGAAGACGCAGCGACATACAGATCATCGCACTTTCGGCAACGATATCCAACGCAGGGGACCTTGCATCATGGCTGGACGCGGATCTTGTGAAGATGGATTGGCGCCCTATCCCGCTGCGCGAAGGCGTTTACTTCAACAAAGAGATCACATTCGACGACCGCAAATCTATGGACGTCCCGGACGACGGCGGAGATGATATCTGGAATCTCGTATCACAGACCGTCAGGGACGGCGGGCAATGCATAATATTCGTGAACTCGAGACGTTCCACAGAGGCATTGGCCGTGAAGTACTCCACGGACATGAGAGCATTGGCCGGACGGTCGCTGTCAGATGACGAGGTGCAGATAATCGAAGGCGACGCGGACAGCACAGCCATGGGCAGGAAGCTCGCTGCCTGCGTGAAATGCGGGATGGCATTCCATAACGCAGGTCTGACGTTCAGACAGAGACGTTATGTCGAAGAGAGTTTTCGCTGCGGCGACATAAAATGCATAGTCGCCACGCCCACTCTGGCCGCGGGAATCAATCTCCCGGCAAGAAGGGTCATAGTCCGCGACACGAAACGCTTCGAATCCAACTCCGGAAACGCTCCGATCTCGGTAATGGAGGTCAAACAGATGTGCGGCCGCGCCGGAAGGCCTGGATACGACCCGTACGGCGAATCCGTTCTCATGGCCAAAAGCTATGACGATTACGAGAATCTCATGGACAACTACGTCATGTGCGAATCCGAGAGCGTCATGTCCAAGCTCGGCAATGAGACAGTGCTGAGAAATCACATACTGGGTCTTATCGCTACAGGCGATGCTACGTCCTCTGATGAGATCATCGATTTCATCAGGGATACGTTCTACGGGAACGAATCCGAACTTTACGGCATCGAGAGCGCGGTGGAGAACGTCGTGGATTTCCTTGCAGACAAAGGAATGGTGGAACGCACCGGATCCGGTCTGATGATCATGCCGTTCGGAAAAAGGGTGTCCGACCTTTACATCGATCCCAAATCTGCCGTGATACTGAAGGACGCCGTGGACAAAATGGAGGAAGATACCGATGTATTCCCGATCCTGCATGCCGTCGCCTCGACGCCGGATGTGCTCGGCATGTATCCCCGCAAGAAGGACGAGGCTATGCTCAATACCCTTCAGGACGATTGGGATGGGAAGTTCCTCGTGAACATAACGGACGACGAATATCAGTATGAATACTTCCTCGGTGACCTGAAGACCGCCGCTCTGATCTATGATTGGATCGACGAGGTGGATGAGGATACCATAACCGACAAGTTCGGCGTCGGACCCGGGGATATAAGGTCCAGGGTGGATATGGCAGACTGGCTTCTCTATGCGATGAGCGAGATCGCCGTCCTGTACAAACCGGAAGTGGTGAAGACCCTCCGCCAGCTGCTCGTCCGCGTCAGGTACGGGATCAAGAAGGACATACTCGACCTCGTCACTTTCAAAGGCGTCGGAAGAGCAAGAGCCAGGATACTCTATGACAATGGTATCAGGAAACGCAAGGATGTGCTCAACATCGATATCAACAAACTCGCGTCGCTGCCTAGGATAGGTCCCGCTCTCGCGAAGAAGATGAAAGAGCAGGTCGGAGCGGAAACGAGTCGCGAGGAAGTGTTCATGCCCGAACCTATAGAAGAGGAAGAGGAAAATGCGGAGCCGACCGTTCGGGATAAACCCAAACAGTCGAGGCTCCTTGATTTCTGATCAATCAGAAAGGATCTTCTCAACCGCCGCGACGCTGTTGGCGCACTTTATCGGCGGTTCGCATGTGTTGATGATCGTGTCAGGATCCTTGAGTGCGTTACCCGTGCAGATGCACACAACACGCTCGTCCCTATCGATCACACCCATGTCGCGGAGCTTCTTC
>CAZXIY010000014.1:12333-23346 GCA_964640935.1 uncultured Methanomassiliicoccales archaeon | reverse complement strand
CGAATACTTCTTGAACCCCAATTCCGGGGCCACTTCCCTGAAGCACTGGCGGCACAGGTGCATCCCGTATCTTCTGATGATACCTCTGCGGCGGCCGCATCTGGTGCAGCCTTTTATCCTGCCGTATTCCTTCTTGGGCTTCATTCAACCACCTCAACTTTGTAATTGTCCTTCATGAACTGGATAGCTTCATCGCGTGTAACGCGGTGCTCCTTGGGGATGCTCCTCGTGAGGAGTCTTCTCCTTGTGATCCTGCTTCCGGTCCTTCTCAGGACTACGCTGACATCCATACCGAAGATACCTATCTCTGGGTCGTATTTCATTCCCTCGAAATCCGTGTAGTCGGTGATGCCGAAGGACATGTTGCCTTCTTTGTCGAACGAGTACACAGGTATGCGGCGTTCCCTGATCGAGAGCGCCTTGTCGACGAATGTCTTCGCGTTGTCTCCCCTGAGGGTGACCTTGCATCCGAGAGGCATGCCGACACGGATGGCGAGATCCCTGTTGACCGTCCTGGAGATCGTCTGAACGGACTTCTGTCCGGTGATCATCTCAAGGACCTTCTGCGCTTTCGTGAGCCTTTCTCCGGCCTCTCCGACACCTATGTTCACGACGACCTTGTCGACGTGGATCTCTCTCATGGAGTTCATAAGTCAGCCTCCGGGAGCTTGATCGCCGGGGATCCGGTCCCGATGACGAAGACGTTGCGCCTTACTGTCTCGGTCCCATCCTCGAACCTGACGATGTTGGACGATGAGTTCTCGACCTTCACGCACTCGGCGATGACGGCCGTCTTTCCGGAATGCTGTCCCTTGTCGATGAGCACTACTGCGCCCTTCGCGAGTTCGAACGATCCGATGATCTTCTGGTCGGGGACCGAGATCTTGAGGACATCGCCTGTCTTGTACTGGTTCTTGTCGAGGATCAGGTTCCTTCCGTCGTGGAGGTTGAGCTGGATCTTTCCGCCGTCGATCTTCGTCTTGTCGTTGATCCTGCAGAGCTTCCATTCCGCGTCGTCCTTCGATATGGGGGCCAATGCTATCTTGCCCTTGTCGTTGATAAGGACGCGGTAGTAGAGGTCCATCTTCGGCAGGGATATGACATCCATGAGACCTACCGGGGCCTTCGTGGATCTTACAGCCCTGCCGTCCACGATGAACTCGCGGTCGCTGATGATCTTCTTTGCTTCTCTAGCCGTGTCGCACACTTTGATCATGTCTCTCAGCATGACTGTTGCCGGAAGACTGGTCTCGATCGAATGCGAACCCGGGCTCTGTTTGACTGTCCAGACGCTGACCTTCCTCTTCAGAGGCCAGGATCTGGGTGCTGCCAATCTCTTCAAGTGGTCACTCATTGTTTAGCCCCCTTCTTCGACAGAGCGTCCTTTCTCCATGCGTCCTCGAGGTTGAGCTTCGTTATGACGACGTTGGATGCGTGCACGTGGCGTGCGACGGCTGTTCCGTCTGCCTGGTTGATCGTTATGCCCTCGACGGTTATGCGTCCCTCTTTCGTGACGACGCTGAGGACCTTGCCCTCTGTGCCGCGTATGTCCTCGTTGCCGCGGACTACGACTACCGTGTCACCTTTGCAGACCTTCGCAGTGCGTTTGCCGTACTGTTTGCGGAGGTCGTCGCTGAGGTGGGCGGAGGTCATCTTCCTCTTCTCGTGAACGGACGCGTTCGCCTGAGCCTTTCTCTGGACTCTTGCTTTGCTGCTTACCATTCTTCACACCTCACACTATGACATTGGCCGTCGCTGCGATACGGGGCCACCTCTCGGCTGCCTCTCTGGCGACAGGTCCCTTTATGTCGGTACCTTTGGTCTCTCCCGTCTCCGTCGTGATGACGGCGGCGTTGTCCTCGAAGTAGATCATCGTGCCGTCCGGGCGCCTGGTCGGGCGTTTCTGGCGTACGATGACTGCGAAGACGATCTGCCTTCTCATCTGCGGCGTGCCTTTCTTGACCGATGCGATGACGAGGTCGCCGACACCGGCCTTCGGCACACGTCTTGCGACGCTGTGATAGCTGGGTACCGTAATGATCTCGATGACTTTCGCTCCGGTGTTGTCCACCACGTCGATCTGGGAGCCGTTCTGAAGTCCCCTCGTCTGTGTTCCGGCGATTCCCTTCATCTTACTCCCTCTTCTCGATTACCACGAACGATACGGTCTTGCTGATGGGGCGGCATTCCATGATCCTCACGTCATCGCCGGCCTTGAGCTCGAAGCAAGCGGGTGCATGCACCATGTACTTGCTCGTCCTTTTCTCGTATCTTTCGTATTTCTGCTGATATTTCAGATAGTTGCGCTCAACCACCGCAGTGCTGTCCATCCTGACGGAAGTTACCTTGCCGTCGATGATCTGGCCTCTGACCGACAAGCTGCCGTGGAACGGGCAGTTGGGGTCGCTGCACTCTGACTTGGGAGGGTTGACGCTGATTCCAATATTCTTGATTGTTGCTGTCATTTGTTTCACCTAACCTTTTTTATTCTGTCCTCTGGTCGGTGTTGTATCTCTGTTCCTTCTATGACGAATTCATTGCCTTCATATGTGAATCTGAACTCATTGCCTGGTTTGGGTACCATTCTCTCAGTTCCGGCCGAGTCGATGGTGAACGTGTTCTTCGTCTCGTCGACGACTACGCCGGACAACCCAGAGTAGCATGGTGCTGACAGCACTTCCACGTCCAATCCAATGAATTCTGTTCTCATGAAATCACGCATATTCATCTTACCTTACTTCCGTCTTGAAGCCCATCTCTTCCAGAACGAGTTTCACTTTTTTCTTGTGATCGCCCTGGAGCTCTATGCGGCCGTCTTTGCTTGTGCCTCCGGCGGCGCATTTGTTCTTCAGTTGCTTTGCGAGGTCGTTGATGTCGATGTCATTCTCATCGATCCCATCGATCACCGTTACGACCTTTCCGTACCTGCGACTGTCGACAGAGATCCTGACGGACTGCTGCTCGCGTGCGATCTCCTCGCACATGCACAGCTCCTTCGGTAATCCACATACGGGGCAAATTTCCGCCATCAGAGTTCTTCCTCCTCCTTCTGGACGGTCAGGATGCGTGCGATCTCCGTCCTGAGCGAGCGGATGGCGCCGGGGTTGGCCGGTGCTCCGCCCATGGCAGAAACGCCTCTCTCGTGCATGAGCTCATTGCGAAGCTCCCTGAGCTTCTCGTTGCGCTCGTCTGCACTCATGTCCCTGATCTCGGAAATCCTGAGCGACATCACTGTCCCTCCTCTTTGACATCGTCTGTCTTCTGTTCCTCGACCGGTGCGGCCGGCTTCTCGGCTGCTGCTACCGCGACTGGCTCTGCTGCAGGTGTCTCTTCGAACAACTGCGGGAGGACCGCTGCGGCCTCAGTCTTGCCGATGACCGTTATGTCCGCCGGCAATTTCGCGTCAGGGGCCATGATCTCGACCGTTACACCGATGATTCCCATCTTCAGTTTCGCGACCGCGTATCCGTGGTCCATGAACAGGGCCTTAGGTTCTCCGCAGAACTTGATGTATCCGTCCTTGAACTTCTCGGTCCTGTGCCTCTGGCCTGTGAGTTTGCCTGCGATTATTATGTGGCAGCCCCTTGCTCCGGCGTCCATGATCCTGCGGACGGACGAATGTCCGGCCCTGCGGAAGTGCCAGCCTCTCTCGAGAGAGAATGCGAGCTTTTCCGCCATGATCTGGGCGTTAAGGCTTGGGTTGCTGACTTCCTGGACCTCTATCTGGGGGTTCTCGAAGCCGAACTGCTCCTCTATTGCTATCGTCAGATTCTTGATCGTCTGACCTTTCCTTCCGATGACGAGACCGGGGCGCTCCGTCGCGAGGACGACACGTGTTCCCATGGGGGTCCTCTGGACATCGAGCCCGCCGAATCCGGCACGGCTGACCTCTTTCATGAGATACTCTTTGAGGAGAACCCTGCGGATGTTCTCGGCAACGAATTTTCTTTCTGATGCCATGTTCACTCTACCTCCTCAATGATTACCTCGAGGTTGACTGTCTCCTGATTCCACTGGGTCGCTCTGCCGTGCGCTCTCTGCATGTGGCCGGGTGTGACCCTGCCCCTTGCTGCGGAGATCGTCCTGATCACCATTTTGCTGGTGTCGAGGCCTTTGTACTCAGCGTTGGAAGATGCGCTCTTGACCACGCCGAGGACCGCTGCTGCGGCCTTCGTGGGGTACCTTCCGGGACCTGTTCCCTGCTTGTGCGAGACACGTTTGTTGTATCTCTTGAGCGGGACGGCCTTCTTCAGGTCGATGATGTCTTCGAGCGTCTTCACTGCGGTCTCTACCTTCATCCCGCGTATCAGCCCGCATACCTCGCGGGTGAACTTGGGTGAGATCGGCATCTCTTTGCCGATCGCTTTAGCGGACGTGTCTGGGTCTGATTCTGCTGTATATCCTTTCATCCACAAACACCTCACTTCAGCGGCATGAACTTCGAGGATCTCGTAGCACCGACTCCGGGTCCGGAGTGCACAGGCATCTTCCTGTTGATGACGAATTCACCAATGAAGTGTCCGATCATCTCGGGCTTGATCTCGACGTCCTTGAATTCTTTCCCGTCGTAAATGCTGACGGTCTTCCCTACGAACTGCGGAACGACCGGGACATCCCTGCGGTGTGTCCTGACCGGTGCGCCTTCTTCGGCAGCCTTGAGGTTGTCGAACAGGAGCTGCTGCTCGTAGTTCAATCCGCGCATGAACGTTCTCCTAGACCTGGAGGGCATAAGTCCCAATACCTCGTCGAAGGGCATTGCGAGAAGCTCTTCCATGGTGTACCCGCGGTAAAGGAACTCCTTCTTCCTCCTTGCCTGGATCAGACTTGCCTTCTTCCTGGATTTTCTCCTGGAGGCTTTTGCCGAACCTACTATCTTTGATTTTCCCATGTGAATCACTTCTTCTCTTTCTTCTTAGGCGAGAGACGACCTACCTTCTGACCAGGCCACGCGTTGCGGCTCTTGGTGCTCGGTCCTCCGATGTGGGGGTGTCCGCCTCCACCATGGGGGTGGTTGACTGCATTCATCGCGACACCTTTCACATGTAAGTACTTGTGAGCTACAGTGTGGCACGCGTGATATCTCTTACCGGATTTCGCGAACGGCTTGTCCGCTCTTCCGTTACCTGCAACGGTACCTACTACCGCGCGGCAGTTGGGGTTGAACTCTTTCAGGACGCCGGACGGCATCAGAACGACGACGACCGATCCCCTGCTGACTATTGTTCCCGATGTTCCTGCCACTTTCACGAACTTGCCCCCGTCGCCGGGTTTGAGCTCGATGTTGTGTACCTGGGTACCTTCCGAGATCGCCGAAAGCTGCATGATGTTGCCGGGCGTCATTGTGCCCGGTCCGACCGTGACCTTCTGTCCGACCTTCATGCCCTCTGCTGCGATCTGATAGTCCATCGCGTTGCCGTAGTCGATGACTGCGAGCGGCGATGTCCTTCCGGGCGCGTGAATGAGATCGGTAACCGTTCCGACCCCTTTGGATATGCTGGGGAGTTTGACATCATCCACATGTCTGTGGCTGGGCGAACGATACTGTGATCCTCCGCTGCCTCTCCTCTGCGTTCTCAATCTTTTTGCCATGTTCACTCACCTATTCAGAATACCCCTACTCTCATTCCGACATCCTCAGCCGAGTAGCCTTCAGAGAGCTTGATGATCGCATGCTTTCCGTCTTTCTGGATCCTGGTCCAGACCTTGTCGACCTTCACTTCGAAGCGCTCTTCGAAGACGACCTTGATAAGGGCCTTGTCCGCATCTCTGTGGACGAGGAACTCTATCTTGTTCCCGTCTTTGAACTTCTGAGTGGGTGTTCCGCCGAGGTGGTTCATCGCTTTCTCAGTGACGAACGGTCTGATGAGCACATCATTCTGCTTCATTCTGTCCACTCTCCTATCTTCGCGATTGCCGATTTGGTGTAGACCGTAAGCCTTCCGGCGTCGCCGCCGGGTGCAAGGATCGATGCGTTGAGTTCGTTGACGAGCTCGACATCGACACCGGGCAGGTTGTTCGCACCCTTGAATACGGGTGTGTCCTTCTCGGAGACGACGAGCAATATCGATACCGGTGTGCGGTATTTTCTGTTCCTCATCTTTCCCCTTCCTGCACGGATCTTCGTTCCTTCTTTCGCACGGTCGACATCGTAGCCGAGTCCGATCTTCTCTAACATATCATATATCTCTGATGTAACGGCGACATCCTGAACGGCGTCGTCGACGACGACAGGGAATGTGACATTGTCATCGAACTGGTGTCCGCGTGATTTCACGACATCTGCGCTTCCGGTTGCGGCGAGTGCGGATTTGCGTGCAATGATACGCTCTTTCTTGTTGACCTTCAAAGTCCAGATCCTTTCCGGAACTGGCGGGTGTGCTCTGCGTCCCGACACGTTGTTAGGGGACTCTGTTGCCTTGCTTCCCGCGTGTATACGCTGTACACGTGCGGTACCGCGGCCTTTTCCCCATGTCTTGACGGAGTGCCTCATACCGGCCATCTTTGCCGGACCGTACGGCTGCCTTCCGTTGGCTGCCGCCGCGAGGACCGCTCTCTTGATTATGTCGGGCCTGTACGGGGTGCTGAAAGCTGCAGGGACGTCGACCTTACCGGCGACCTCTCCCTTCACTGAATAGACATTTGTCTGTGCCATCTACTTATGCCCCCTGTTTAGAAGCTGTGGAGATGTATGTGATGTCTGCCGCCTCGTTCTTGGCACCCTTGGGCGCTCTTGACGGGTCTCTGAGCCTTACGAGCCTCTTGGTCGGCCCGGGGACCGATCCGTGTACGAGGACGTATGTGTTCACGACATCGCCGTAGTAGAGGAATCCACCCTTGGGGGTGATCTCCGATCCCTCTGTTCCGATCTTCATGAGCTGCTTGTTGAACTCGGTCCTCTGATGGTAACCCATCTGTCCGGAGGCAGGAACAGTGCTTCTGACGTATCCCGGTCTCTTAGGTCCGAGGTTGGCGATCCCACGGCGGTGCTTGCTGTTCTTGTGCGACAGGAGCTTGACACCCCAACGCTTGGTAACACCCTGGAATCCTTTTCCTTTCGTGACAGCTATGACATCTATGAAGTTGCCCTCAGCAGCGAAGTCGCTCACAGCGACATCTTTGCCGAGAAGCCCTTTCGCGTATGCGACCCTCTCGTCGATGCTTCCGCCGCCGATCCTGAGCTCCATGACGTCGGGGACCTTCTTCGGCACTCCCTTGACCATCTTGGGCTGCGTGTATGCGATGACGCGGACATCTTCGATGTCTACGCCGTCATACTTCGCGAACGATGACTCGTCGTGGGCCTTCGGGACGTTGAGGCGTTTGTTGAGCAGGGGATCGAGATCCTGTGCCCATACTTCGCCGGCGGTCTTGAGGCCGTAGATCGTGTTCTCATAGAACCTGACAGCGGCTACTTTCATTGGAGGTACTTCGATGACCGTTACGGGCACCTGAAGTTCCATACCAGATGTTGTGCTCTTCGCACGCTTGTCGACTATGAAAGCGTGCGTCATACCGGCCTTGTAGCCGGCAAATCCCTGGATCTTCGGTGCCCCGTTGATATCGGGCCACGAATCCAGGCGGGGTGTCTGCGACTGAGCTCTCTTTCTAGGCCCGTACGCACGTGATCCCCTTTGTGGACGTCTCCTTTGTGGCATATTTCACATCCTGCGAGAGTATCTTCGCTAATCTCGCATCTTAGTCGATTTAACGTCTCAATCCTCGACCGTGACACCGCGTCCACATCTCGATAAGAATCGGATGAGACTGAACATGGGTTGCTTTCGCATTGCCCGATGTGTCTGGTCGAACATCTAGCGTGTTAATCTAAAAAGATGGTAGCGAAATCCCATATATAAAAGTTACTGCCCTCCCCCTTATAGGGAAGAAGGAGGGCGGAAGAAATTTCAGAGCTCGCCTTTCTTGGCCTTCTGCTGGGCTCTCTTCATACGTGCCTTCGCATCGAAACCAGTGGCCTTCTCCGCGAATTCGTTCAGTTTCCTCTTGCTGTCCAGGATCTTGTCGTCGCTGAGTCCTTCTTTGCCGGTCTCCGTGACGATCGTCATCTTGTCCTTCGAAACGATGTTCACGCATATGCGGGACATCACGCCGTACTCGGAGACGAAACCGTCCTTCTCGGTCCTGACGTTGCCGAATACCGCTTTCATCAAACTCGGAAGGGCCTCGCCTTCCACATTCTTGTAACAGCCTCTCTTTATGTCGTAGTCCATCTGTCTCACTTCTTTATCGACAGGTCGCCGTCGAAACCTCTCTGCAGGTCGGCGGCCGTCCCGAGCATCAGCTCCGAATCCATGTAACGTTTCCACTCATCTATGCACTGGCACTTCACATCCAGGTCCTTTGGATCTTGGGTCAGGGAGAACTTCTCGACCGCGTCCAGGGCTGCCCTGTCGCAAACGCCGCAGTTGTGAACGCCCCTCTGCGATCCGCCGCCGGAAGGCGACGACATCAGGCGGGCATTCACTGTGCCAGCACATTCTTTCAATACCTCTATCAGAGACCATATCCATGGCGGTCTGTAGTCGCCGCGTCTCCATATCCTCTCGACGTACGTCCCCTTCTGGACGTTCACCGGGTTGATCGATATCTCGTCCGAGAACGGGTCCGAATATCTTACCGATCTGACAGTACTGTCTATCGCCGCCCTTTCCTGCACATACAGCGGCTTGAGCAGCAGATATGTGCGTACGGAAAGACCCAGATCCTTTGTCAGAACACCGGCGGCCTTGGCCTGTTCCGGCGTGAATCCTTTGTTTATGCTGACACTCATGATCTCCGGATCAGAACTCTCCAGACCCAGAGCGAGCGTTACAGAACTCGGGACCGTGGACATGACATCTTTGGTGACGAACTCCGGACGGCTCTCGAACAGTATGCGTTTGCATCCGGAGAATGCGTCGAATATCTCGTCCCTGACGTCCGCCGGAACCTCATTCTCGTCCAGGAAACTCCCGGACGTGTATATCTTTACGAAAGGCTCGCCCTTGTACTTCGCGAGGGCCTGGGCCAACTGACCTCTCAGATCGTCGGATGTCACATCGGTGAGCGAAGCCGCCCGGTATCCGCACATGGTGCATCCGCCGGTCTTCGCCCATACGCATCCGTTGGTGCGCATGATCATGACCATGGCGTCCGACACCTGGCCGTCCACCATGTCCTTCTCCTTCCAAAGCGCTTCGAGCTCGTCTGGCGATCTCTTTTCCCTAATCATCAGATCGGATTCTCCAATAGCAGGGTCGGCTATAATATTACCGCCTCCGACAACGCACACGCGCGACGCGGGAAACCTTAATATGCCATCGCAGAATCACACAGGACAGGTATGCCTATGGCTAAGAACATCATCGTCATCGGATCGGGTGCCGCGGGAATGACTGCAGCGTCTGCCGCGAAAAGGAACGACCCTGCCGCGAACGTCACGGTATTCACCGAAGATGAGCACATCGCCTACTCGCCCTGTGTCATCCCCTGGGTGATCGAGGGAAGGACGAAATGGGACAACATCGTGATGCACGATGCCGCCTTCTACGAGAAGGAGAGAGGCATAAAGGTCTTCACGAAGACAAGCGTCACGGCCGTCGACGGCGATAAGAAAACGGTCACCGCAGCCGACAAGACATACGCATACGACTCGCTCGTCGTCGCCACCGGAGGAACGGTTTTCGTACCTCCGATCGAGGGGACGGGACTGAAGGGCGTGTTCGTCGTAAGGACGATAAACGACGGCAAGGCCATACAGAAGGCTCTGAAGGACACGAAGACCGTGGCCATTTGCGGAGCCGGGGTCATCGGACTCGAAATGGCCCTTGCCCTCAGGAACGTCGGAAAGAAGGTCGTCGTCATAGAGATGATGGATCAGGTCATACCCCGCATTGCAGACAGGGACATGGCAGAACCGATACAGAAGTATCTCGAGTCGCTCGGGATCGAGTTCATATTGAAGGCCCCGGTGCAGGCGGTCAAAGGCACCGACCGCGTCGAGGGCGTCACGGCCAACGGCAAGGATTACGGATGCGAGATGGTCATATTCGCCACCGGCGTCCGCGCCAACCTTACGATTCCCAAGATGCTCGGATTGGACATAGGACAGCTCGGGGCCGTCGCGGTCGCTCCGACCATGCAGCCATACAGAAGAGGAAGACTTGTCAGCGACATTTACCTTGCAGGCGACCTTGTACAATGCCAGTCGGCGGTCATGCCCGGACCTACGATGAGCCAGCTCGGCTCGTCCGCCGTCAGGGAGGGACTCGTCGCCGGAGCTAACGCCGCAGGAGCGAACAGGCTTGCGGGCCCGGTCGCGAGCCCGTGGGTCAGCGTCATAGGCGATATACACATAGCCGGTACCGGTCTTTCGCAGGGACTTGCGGCATGGTACGGCATCAGGACTGTCGAAGGCAAAGCTACCGGTTTCACAAGAGCGAGATACTACCCGGACGGGAAACAGCTCGTCGTCAAGGTGCTCGCAGACGCATATTCGCACAGGATAGTCGGAGCTCAGATAATAGCCGGAGAGGATGCGACGGGACGCATAGACTGGCTCACATCCGCCATAATAGACGGCGTGACAGCGGAGGATTTCTCCTTCCGTTCCGAGAACGCATACTGCCCGCCGACATCGATGGTAAGGGATGTTGTCCTCATGGCCGTCGACGATCTCTGCAATAAACTGTAAAAAGGTCATCAGATGGAATACGAAGAATACAAATCACTTTACAACGGCCTGAGAACTCCCAAGGATATCGACAGGCTATGCTGCGAGGGCTATGACCAGAGACTGGTCAAGACCCTTTACACACAGAAGACCAGCAGGGACGTGAAGAAGAGATTCTACGTCGTGAAACAGAACGCACCGCGCCTGCTGAAGGAATGGAAGAAAGGGAAGACCATGATGGAGATATCCGATAAATGGAACTTCCCGCCGATCCTCACCGCGATGCTCCTGTTCCAGGAGGACGGGGCATCCAAGAAGGAGTTCTGGGAGTACGTGAACGATCC
>CAZXIY010000014.1:0-12233 GCA_964640935.1 uncultured Methanomassiliicoccales archaeon | reverse complement strand
TCCATAATGCAGGAGAAGCTGGGGAAGATCACCGAAGAGTGATCTCTCTCACCCTCCTTTTATTTTCATTTTTCATTCTTATGTAAGATCCGCGATCTGCGATAGCGTGAGCGATATATTTCGTTCACATGATTGCTATTTTTGAATAATTTAAGAGCGTTTGTTGATGTTTTAATCATATAGTAATTCATTCACTCAATAAATTTCATATACAATTAGACATTTGTCTAATTTATTCTGTCAAACACAGATGAACGGAGATGATTTGATGAAGATGATGACAAAGGTGAGCATTGCGCTACTGACCGTATTCGCAGTGATCATCGTTCTTGCTCCGGGGGTCAACGCCGACTCTCCGGTGACATCGGAGAATAGCGGCGATATAGCCTGGATCCTGGTGTGCAGCGCACTGGTATTCATTATGACGCCTGGCGTGGCGCTGTTCTACGGCGGCATGCTCAGAAAGCAGAGTATGACGTCCGTTATGGCGCAGACATGCATAGTCATGGGCATAATGACCGTGTCCTGGGCCGTGATCGGATACACATTGGCATTCGGTACCGATGTGAACGGGATAATCGGCAACCTGGACTACATAATGCTTCACGGAGTGAGCTTCGACACGATAGCCGACGGGGCCACGATTCCCGCGATGGAATTCATGCTGTTCCAGATGATGTTCGCTCTGATAACGGCCGGAATAGTCCTCGGAGCATGCATAGAGAGGATCAGATTCAACGCGATCGCTCTATTCATGGCCATATGGTCAATATTGGTGTATGCCCCGATGGCACACTGGGTCTGGGGCGGCGGTATGTTCGATCAGTTCCTGACTGTGCTGGATTTCGCAGGAGGGACGGTCGTCCATATCTGCGCGGCAACGACAGGGCTTGCGTTGGTCCTGTTCGCAGGAAGACGCGGCGAGCACACTGTGAAGAACAGGGCCCACAACATACCGATGGCGTTCCTGGGATTCGCACTGCTCTGGTTCGGATGGATCGGCTTCAACGGCGGGTCCGGCCTTGCTGCCGACGGAATTGCGGTCAACGCGATCGTCGTCACCATGATATCGTCCGCTACGGCGATGATAGTATGGGGTGTGATACAGTACATCCAGGTAGGACGTTTCGGAGTGCTGGGTCTGATCGCCGGAGGTGTTGCCGGACTGGTCGCGATAACCCCGTGCGCGGGATACGTCGGACCGTCCGAAGCTCTCATAATAGGTGCGATCGGCGGAGCTCTGTGCTACTTCGGCGTTATATTCATGCGTAAGAAGTCAGGCCTGGACGACGCATTGGATGTGTTCGGCGTGCACGGCATAGGCGGAATATGGGGTTCCATAGCGACCGGCATATTCGCGATACCGTCCATGGTGCCAGCCGGATACGAAGGACTGATCTACGGCGGGACGAACCTGTTCACGGGACAGATCGTTGCGGTAGTTGCGACGTTAGTGTTCTGCTTCGCAGTATCATATGCTATAATATGGATCATGTCGAAGTTCATGAAGGTCCGTCTGACAGAGGATGAGGAGATAATAGGTGCGGATGCCGTCGAGCACGGAGAACCCGCATATTCGATGTGAGGTGAAATTATGAAGATGATAATGGCGATAATCCGCCCCGAGAAGCTGCAGTGCGTGAAGGATGCACTGAAGGCAGCAGGCATACAGGGAATGACGATAACCGATGTCAGGGGGCACGGAGAACAGGCCGGCCTGAAGTTCACGACACGTGTCGGGGAATTCTGCGTCGACGAGATAGAGAAGACCAAGCTGGAGATCGTCCTTGATGACGGCAAGGTCGATGACGTGATAGCTGCCATAAAGAACGCTGCGGAGACGGGACATATGGGCGACGGGAGGATCTTCGTCCTGCCTGTGGAGAGGTCGATAAAGATAAGGAATGAATCCGGCCAGTAACTTTTTTCGACAGGGCATGCCCGAATAGTTGAGCATGTCCTACATTTTTACTTGTAGATATTTATACCCAGACGTAGATGCATGCTATACCTATTAGGTTAGGAGGAAAAATATGGGACAATTTACAGATGCTAAAGTAGGACCTCTGTCGATCGCACAGGTTCTAATTTTGATTGGAGCGATCATAGGGATCATTTCGGTGTTCCTGACATGGTGGTCGTTTGACTGGATAATCCAGACAACGTCATACTCTGGATGGGACTTTGCTTTCAACGGCAACATTAACACCGGTGACTTCCAGAAGTATTGCCCGCTGATCGCATGGATCTTTGCAATAATTGCAATAATTGCAGCGGCGCTCCCGATGATCGCGGCTGACAAGATCCAGCCTAAGGTCGCAGGAATCATCACCTTGATCTGCGGCCTCCTCATGATTATCTTCTCGGTAGTTTGGGGAACATGGGCTGTAGGCGGCGGCGACAACATGTTCAAGAACGCCCAGTATGGTGTCTGGCTCATGATCGTCGGCGGCGTTGTCATCCTTATCGGCGGAATCCTGCCGATGCTCGACAAGCAGTAAACCTTTCACCAGACGGGGCCTCGGCCCCGTCGCACTTACTTTTCATCAATATTGATATGCGATGGCGTGCATTAGCACCCATGGTCCTGATCCTAGACAGCTCCGCATTGTTCTCCATGGACAACCTTCCGGAAGAGGACAGCGTGTGCCCGCCGGGCGTGATAGACGAGCTCAGAAGATACAAGGACCCGCGTCTGGATCTTTGGGGCGATATGCTGAAGACCTCCGACTGCACCCGGGCCTCTGTAAAAAAGGTCAAGGACGAAGCAAAAAAGAGCGGCGATCTGGGTCGTCTGTCACCTGTCGATATCACTGTCATCGCTCTCGGATTGGATCTCGAAGGCACCGTTCTTTCGGATGATTATTCGATACAGAACGTCTGTGCCAGGCTCGGAATACAATACCGTGCCGTCGGTATGAACGGCATCAAGAAGGTCGAGAAATGGAACTACCAATGCATAGGGTGCGGCAAGTGGTTCAAAGAGAAGGCCGACGAGTGCCCTATTTGCGGATCGCCGATGAGATCTCATCGCAGAAAATGATCATGGGAAGATGCGTTTGCATCTGATGAGATTGGCCATGCGCCTCTGACCGAGGATCTTCATGCACATGGACGTTCTCCACTCTCCGCCGCTGAACGCGAACATATCGGCAAGCTTCTTGTTGAACGCGGCCGTCTTGAGAGGCTTCAGCATGACATCGCGCCATGCATCCTCGTAATCGTTAAGCGGTCTGCCGTTGAGTATGTTGTCTCCCGCCACAGTGCCGCAGATACGGCCTGCAATGAGTGCCAGAGGTATCCCCCCGCCATTGACTGATATCACGTGCCCGGCAGCATCTCCGACTACCATGCCGTTCCCCGACACCGTCCTGGCAATAGGTCCCTCGGACGGGACGAACTTCCCCTCGAGCTTGTTCATGACATCGAATCCGTTCTTCTTCACGAACACATCGAAGTATTCCCCGAGCGTGCCGCTCGCGAACTTGGGTGAGAATCCCACGCCGATGTTCGCTTGCCCTTTCTTGGGTATAATCCAGCTGTATGCTCCGGGAGCGATGCCTCCGAAGTACATCACCACATACGGGTCGAAGTCGCCCCTCGCCTGGGCGGTGACAGCGGGATACGGATTCCGGTTGCTGGGAAGACCCAGCGACTTGGCGACCTTCGATGTAGGTCCGTCGGCTCCGATGATCACCTTGTACTCTATCTCGCCGGCCGACGTCTGTGCCACACCGTCCTTTATTGAATTGAACTGACAATGCTTTATGAGCTGTGCTCCGTCCTTGACCGCCCTGTCCGCAAGATACTGATCGAATTTGTCGCGATCTATAGTGTAACCTGCCAACGGAAGATCGGTGATCTTGCCTTTCGGATCTATGAGACGGATGGCCTCTGTTTCCCTCAGTCTCATCTCATTGGGAAGATCGAAAAGCTCTGTTATGTCCCCGGCCTTCGGGAACATATTGCCGATCTCGTCTATCGACGGAAGGAACTCGCCGCATCTGACCGGAACGCCGACCTCCGGCCTCCTCTCGATGAATGTTACCTGTACGCCTTTCTCAGCCGCAAAACGTGCCGCCGTAGAACCTGCAGGACCTGAACCTACTATGAGGATGTCGGTCTTCAGTCTGTCCACATGATCACCTGTCGCGGTCCACGATATATTTACCGAGCAGCACGAACGCATCCTTGTATTTCGAATCGGGCAGTATCTTGATGCTCTTCAACGCCTCGTCGACGAACGCTTCAGCACTCTTCCTGCATTTTTCGATGGCATCGGTCTTCTTTATCAGATCCAATGCTTCGGAGACATCGGCCATGGTCGGCTCCTCTTTTGAGAATATGCGGCAGACGTCTTTGCCGTATCTCTCATCCCTCATCGCGAATATGGTCGGAAGCGTCGGCTTTCCTTCGATGAGATCGACGCCGACCCTCTTTCCGGTGTTACCCGAATCCCCGATGATATCCAATGTGTCATCGATGATCTGGAAGGCCATCCCTATGGACATGGAGTATTCGCTTACGGCACTCAGATAATCCGTCGTCGCTCCTGCAAGGAACGCACCTGACTTGGCACATGCGGAGATCAGCATCGCCGTCTTTCCGCGTATGATACTGTAATAATCATCCTCTGTGACCGAGAGTGCGTGCTCGTAATCCTTCTGGACGAACTCGCTCTCGCTCATGCGGGATGCGGCCGAGACAATGACATCCACCATATCGGAACTCGAAGAACCGAGCTCCTGGAAACCTTTCGCCATCATGAAATCTCCGGCGACTATGGCCTTGCTGACACAATATTCTCTGTACAGAGCTTTCCGTCCGCGTCTCAGCTCGCTCTTATCGTTGATGTCGTCGTGCACAAGCGATGCTGTATGGACGATCTCGAATGCCGCTCCGGTACTGATCGCCTTTCTGGGATCCTTGCCGCCGCATGCGTAATACGACAAGATGCACATGGCAGGTCTGATCCTCTTTCCGCCCGACGAAATGACGTACTCACACATTTCGTTAAGCTCAGGATTATCTGAATGGACTATCTTGAGGATCTCCTCCTCAACACCCTTCAGTTCCTCTGAAATGACGTCATACCAGGCCTGTACCATCGTGGGGTCTAGGTAGATTACCTACTTAAATCCTCCCAGACCCAAAATGAATTCTGATAAAGAGCCAGATGTGCGATGGCATCCCCATGCGAACACGTATCGCATCCGCTGACGGACATAGTAAAAAATGGAAGAGGTTTAAGTGGTTTAGATTCCCGTAATCAGCTGAACAGGAATGCTGCTGCGTTGGAGCACAGGTCGAGGAGCGGTCCGGGGTACACACCGAGGGCTATGACAAAGACCACGCATATCGCTATCGCGACTATGTGTGACTTCTTGATCTTCAGCTTCTCTTCCGTCTCTCCCTTGTCCACATACATGGCCTTTACGACCCTTGCATAATAGTACAGGGAGATAGCGGAGTTGAGTATGGCCACGAATGCCAGCCAGACCCACTGTGTCACTACGACGCCGTCAACGACGATCGCACTCGAGAAGAGCACGAACTTCGAGGTGAATCCTGCCAGCGGCGGGATACCTGCCAACGAGAACAGGAATAGCAGCATTGCGGCCGCTACGAACGGTGCTCTCTTTGCCAGACCCTTGTAGTCCGATATGTTCTCTCCGAGTCCTGCCGCGATGAGTGCCGCCACGACGATGAACGCTCCTCCCTTCATGAACACGTGGGTGAACATGTGGAAGAGACCGCCCGTCAGCGCATACTGGCTCATGACCGCCAGTGCGATCATGATGTATCCGGCCTGTGCGATACTCGAGTAGGCCAGCATCCTCTTGATGTTGGTCTGGGAGATCGCAACGACGTTGCCGACGGTCATGGTTATGGCCGCGATTATCGCGAACACATACTGCATCTCGCCGGTAGCGAATCCGGACTGAGCGACCACGAACAGCACGAAGAAGATCTTGAACAGTACGACGAATCCCATCTTCTTGGAACCTGTTGCCAGGAACATGGAGATAGGCGTCGCCGCTCCTTCGTACACATCGGGTGCCCACATATGGAACGGCACCGCTGCGATCTTGAATCCGTAACCGGCTATGATCGACACCATTGCGATGACGAAGGGCCAGCTGAAGGACATCGTAGCGAGAGCACTTCCGATCTCTGCGATCTGGAGTGTTCCGGTGAGTCCGTACAGCATCGAGATACCGTACAGGGTCAATGCAGACGACAGTCCGCCGATGATCAGGTACTTGACACCCGCTTCTGCGGCCCTCGGGTCGTTCTTCTTCATGGCGACGAGTGCATACGATGTTATGCTCACACATTCGACGCCGATGAAGATCGTCAGCAGGCTCGTGGAGCTTGCGACGAAGAGCATACCGGTGAGGGCTACCAGGAGCAGCGAGTAGTACTCGCCCTGATGCTTGGTGACCTCGGGGCTTCCGGGGGATATCAGTATGACCAGGAACACGACGGCCAGGAACAGCAGCATCATCAATGCCGAGAACTGGTCGAGCGAGAACAGGTCCATGTATGTCCCGAAGTAGCCCTTGTCGTTGAGGAGAAGAGCGACCTCGATGGCCGCAACGGCCACAAAGAGCTCTGCTACGACAGCGCATACCTTGCCTTTCTTCGTAAGCATGAAGAGACCGGGTATGATCAGCGCGCCTATGATCAGTATGATCTCAGGCGAGATAGGCAGCGTTTCTCCGAATATCGTGTGTAGGAATGATATATCGAAAGTCATCAGAACATCCCTCCTGTGAAGAGTGTAATGAAGTCAGTCGCGAGCGTAGGCATGATACCGAACAGCGCGATCAGGCAGCACATGATGGCAAGGGCTACCCCTTCCGTCTTGCTGATGTCGTGCACGTGGGACAGATCGATCTTGTCGGTGAGTTTACCGAACAGGGTCCTCTGCATTGCCCACAGGTAGTATCCGGCCGTAAGCATCATCGAAAGCATTCCGAACAGGATCATCCACATGTACTGGGTGTTCGCGATGAAATCCCAGAACGCGTACAGGATACCGAACTCTGCCACGAATCCCACCAGTCCAGGAAGACCGAGGGAGGCCATGAATCCGAACATCATGAACGTCGCCCATACAGGCATCTTTCCGGCCATTCCACCGAGGAGAGGTATCTCTCTCGTACCGATGTTGTGCCCGGCAAGACCGCAGACCATGAACAGCACTGCTGTGATGAGTCCGTGTGCGAACATCTGGAATATCGCGAACTCCATACCGACATCCGAAAGGAGACCGATACCGAGCAGGACCATTCCCATATGGCTGATCGAAGAGTATGCGACCATCTTCTTGAGATCCTTCTGAGCTATACATGCGTACGCACCGTATATCATCGAGATCAGACCGAGGATGATCATGACCCACTGCCACGTCTGAGCTCCGAGCTCGAAGTTCATTATGCAGACCCTTATGATACCGTAGGATCCCATCTTAAGCATGACGCCTGCCAGCAGGACTGATCCGGCTGTAGGTGCCTCGACGTGCGCATCGGGCAGCCATGTATGGAACGGAACGATAGGCATCTTCACTATGAACCCGAAGAACAGCAATCCGAACACTAGTGTCTGGAATGCCGCACTGAACATCGGGGCTGCTGCGGTGACGGCTGCGAACGAGAAGTCCGCACCCGTTCCGTTTATCGCCGCGGCCTGGAAGACCATGGCGAATATTCCGATGAGCATGACGAGCGACGCTACATGCGTGTAGATGAAGAACTTGATCGCGGCGTAGTGCCTGCGGGGTCCTCCGTACCAGGATATCATGAAGAACATCGGTATGAGGGTTACTTCCCACATGATGTAGAACATGAAGTAGTCCTGAGACATGTATACGCCCAGCAGACCGACCTCCATTGCCAACAGCAGTGTGTGGAAGTAGTTCGGCCTGTCCTTCTCCGCGAAGGAGAAGATCACGACTACGAACACCAGGAGCGCAGTCAGGAACACCATGAGGATGCTCAGACCGTCCACTCCGAGTGCGAAGTTCATTGTCAGGCCGGCGGCCTGTATCCATACGTAGCTCTCGCTCAGGGACGATAGGTCCTTGACCGTGAGCAGGTAAACGGCGAGAACCAGCGTTACCGCCGAGAACACGCCTGCCGTGTATGCTGCATACTTGGATCTCGTCCCGCCCATGAACAGTGTGATGAACGCACCGATGAGCGGCAGGATCAGGAGTATGGTGAGCAACGGAACATCCATTTCAGATACCTCCCATCACGATGAACGAGATAGCAAGTATCGCTACCAACACGATGACTCCTACCGCCACGAATGCCGCGTAGTCGCGTACGTATCCTGTCTCTGCCTTGCTAACTGTGTCTGCACTGCCGACGACCGCATTGGAGAGGCCGTTGACAGCACCGTCTATTACATTCCTGTCGAAGTAGTCCACGCCGCGGGCGATACCGAATCCGAGCTTCCAGGAGACCTGGTTGTAGATCTCAGGGAAGTAGTACCTCTTGGTGAGCAGCTTGTAGAACCACATCTCCCCGTTCTTGTTGAATTTCCCGGGGTTGATGGATTTCTTGCTGTACATCAGGTATGCGATTCCGATACCGGTGAGGGCGAGGATTATGGACACGTATGTCCAAACGTTTGTGAATATCTCTTTCGCGATGCCCATGCCGCTGTGGATCTCGATTCCCGTGAGGCCTGATGCCGTGAGGGATTCAGCGATAACATCGCCGAGTCCGAAGACGATCAGGAATCCGGACAGTACCGCGAAGATCGAGAGCACGACCAAAGGCATCGTCATCGACTTGGGTGACTCGCCGTGGCAGTGCTGAGCGTTCTCCCTCGGCTCTCCGGAGAATGTCATGAACCACATACGGAACATGTAGAACGCGGTCATGAACGCAGTTATGAGTCCGAGCGTGAACAGGAGACAGAACCAGGATCCCGCACCGAGTCCGTTGGAGAACGGTCCGAATGCGGCCTCGAGGACCATATCCTTCGACCAGAATCCGCTGAAGAGCGGGAATCCTGCGATGGACAAGGAACCTAGCAGCATCGTGATCGATGTGATCCTCATCTTCTTTCCGAGTCCGCCCATAAGGCGCATGTCCTCCGTGCCGCAGGCATGGATGACGGATCCCGAGCAAAGGAAGAGCAGGGCCTTGAAGAAGGCATGGTTCAGCATATGGAACACGCCTGCCGCGTAGCCTGCAACACCCAAGGCAACGAGTGCATCGTTGCCGGTCGAGTATCCGATGGACATGAGGTATCCGCCGGCACCGAGAGCCAGGATCATGTATCCGAGCTGGGATATGGTGGAGTACGCCAGGACCTTCTTTATGTTCATGTTGTTAAGGGCCATCGATGCGGCGAATATCGCGGTCACACCGCCGATTATGGCGACGAACAGCATGACATCCGCATTCTGAATGAATATCGGGAAGGACCTTGCTGTCAGGTATACACCTGCCTTGACCATTGTTGCGGCATGTATCAATGCCGAAACGGTCGTAGGTCCTGCCATCGCATCAGGCAGCCAGTCCTGCAACGGGAACTGTGCGCTCTTTCCGATCACACCGCCGAACATCAGCAGAGTTGCTATTGTAAGGAGGGTTGAATCGACGGCGGTGAAGTCCGCGTTGAATATCGTGGAGTAGTCCAGCGATCCGAAGAGGTAAAGCAGGATGAACAGACCGCCCATCAGGCAGACATCACCCAGACGCGTGACCAGGAACGCTTTCTTAGCGGCCGAGGACGCGTTGATCGCCTTCTCGTCACCCTCGGGGTGGTTGAAACTCCAGAACCCGATGAGGAGGTACGAGCAGAGACCCATTATCTCCCAGAAGATGAACATCTCCAGGTAGTTGCTCGAAACGACGAGGCCGAGCATTCCGGTAAGGAAGAGGGACACTTCTGCGTAATACCTTCTCTTCCTGCCGCCCTGCTCCCCCATGTATCCGAGCGAGTAGACGAAGATCATCGTCGATATGAACGAAGCGAACAGCATCATTATGCATGCGAGGCTGTCGATGTACACACCGAAGTTGATCTGATAGCCGGCGATGACCAGCCACTGCATCGTCTGTTCATAGGCGATGCCCGAGGCGTAGTAGTCGCCTGTCAGGTACTCGTATGTAACGAGTACCGAGATTATGCACGAGGCAGCGGCTCCGGCTATGACCAGATATCCGCCGCCCTGATGCATCTTGTGACCCAGCAATCCGGCGATGACGAAGCACAATACCGGGATCAATGGAACAAGCCATACGTATTCCAATATCATCTTACCACCTCATCGACGTGAGCTCGTCAACGTCAGTCGTTCCCTTCATCTTATAGGCGTTGAGGATCAGCGCGATGCCTACTGCGACCTCTGCTGCTGCAACGGCTATCGTCATGATGACGAACACCTCTCCTGTCGTGTTCCCGACCCCGGAGAATGTTCCGTAGGCGGAGAAAGCGACAAGGTTGATGTTTGCTGCATTGAGCATGAGCTCGATGCACATCAGGGAAACGATGCTCTTTCTTGTTGTTATTATTCCGTACAATCCTATTACGAACAGGATCGCCGCGAAGTAGAGGAAGAACTCAATTGGAATCATCCTTATCTTCCTCCTCTCTCGATATACATACACCCGCTATTATCGCACCGAACATCAAGATGCCCAGTACCAGCAATACGGGTCCCCAGACCTCGAACAGCTGATAGTTCAGGCTGTTCTCGGCCAGATCTCCTTCACCGTCAGGTCCGAACGGGATCGACTCGGGGTTATCGCCCATGTTGTCCCAGCTGGAGCTCATTACTGAGCCCGCGAGGACGACGAGCAGCGACAGGGCGATCAATACTCCGACAGTTGTCTTCTTACTCATCGGAATCACCCTTGTCCTTGACGATCCTCCTTCTGGTCAGCATGATGCTGAACGCGAACAGGATCGTGATCGCACCGACATAGACGAGTATCTGCACGACGCCTATGAACTCTGCTTCCAGGAAGAAGTAGGTCACAGCGACGCACACGAATACTAGCGCCAAGTAGAATGCACTGTGCATGACCTCCTCAGAGGTCACGACATATATGGCCGCCATCACTGCGATGGCCGCCAATATGATGAACGCCACTGCATCGGTGTTTGTGCACAGGTAGTCCCATAGTCCCGTGAAGAACCCTACGATGGCATCAACGAACGAATTCGCATCCATCACAACACCTCCACAATCTTGAGTGCCTGTTTGGGGCACTCGATAATGCAGGTCTCACAGCAGACACAGACCGAGTTGTCTATCTTCGGGCGCTTTATCTCTTTTCCCTTGTCGTTCTTTCCGACGACGATCATCGTGATCGCACTCGTCGGACAGACCTTGGCGCATTTCTGACAGCCTATGCACTTCGAGTCGTCGCAGACAGGTCTGTCCGTGTCGAAGAATGCCGTGGGCTTGTCTTCCACGCCTTTTGCAAGGTCGGAGAGCAGATGCTCCTGAAGATGGACCTCCATCATCTCGTTCGTTCCCTCGAAGGCAAGCCTGCGGGGATCGTAGATGAGGTCCTGTCTGGTGAACTCTGCCAGTTCATAATCAGTAGTGGTCGTCATGGCGTTGACCGGGCAGTACTCTGCGCAGTAACCGCACATCATGCATCTTCCGATGTTGACCTGCGGCCTCTTCACCATGTTACCGTCGTCATCCGCCACCTCGACCAACTCTATGCAGGTCGTGGGGCACGCTCTGACGCATATGCCGCAACCGAGACATCTGTCGAACCTAAGTCCGGGACGTCCGCGGTAGTTGTCCGGCACCCACTCCTTCTCGTACGGGTACATCATGGTCACCGGTCTGTGGACCGTTGACTTGAACATCCTGACCAATGTCATCCACATAGGTCTGAGGACGCCCGTACCTCTGAATTTTTTAGGATATTTATCAAGATATTTGTACGGCATCAGAACCACCCTACCATCTTAAGCGCTATGACAATGGCCAGGTTGATCACCGACAGGGGCATGAGGTACTTCCATCCCAAGTTCAGGATCTGATCGGTCCTGACACGAGGCAATGCAGCCCTGGCCCATGCGAAGATGAAGAACACCGCGAACACTTTCAGCAGGAACCATATCTCCGGGATATCTGTGGATCCAAGTACGGGGAGCATCCAGCCTCCGAGGTACATCAGCACCACAAGGGCGCATGCCACGTATCCTCTGAAGTAGTCTCCCAACATGATGAGACCCCATTTCAT
>CAZXIY010000013.1:0-23446 GCA_964640935.1 uncultured Methanomassiliicoccales archaeon | reverse complement strand
GCGTTGCGAATCTGCTTACGCCGAGATCTATGCCCACCGAGGTCTTCTTCTCTTCCAGTAATATATTGCCCTCGCCGACGGCCTCCGGCTCGTATACTATGGATGCGAACCATTTGCCGGTCGATTTCCTCGTAACGGTGCAGGTCTTGATCTTTCCTTTGAATTCGTATCCTCCGCGGAATCTTATCTCGCCGATCTTGCTCAGTTTGAGACGACCTCCGGCGACGGAGAATCCGCTTTGCGTATATGTGAAGGATCTGAAGCGGCCCTTCCCTTTGAATCTCGGGAATCCGGGCACGCCGCCGTTCCTGCATCTGTCGAAGAACCTTTTGAATGCGAAGTCGATACGAAATCCAACATCCTGCTGAACCTGCGAATACATGTGAGCCAGAAGATCGTCAGATATGTTCTTCCTCAATTCCATCGTGAGAGGATACATCCCGTACTTTCCCGGGAACGGCTCCCCTTTCTCATGGATCTGTATGCATTCCTCAAGCAGCATGTTGTAAAGAAGACGGGAACCTTCCAACGCCGACTCCAAGGCCTTGGCCGTACTCGGATTCGGATAGAGACGTACCGACATTGCTTTGCGTCCTTTCCCGTCCATGGGTACGACTCTCCGTACTGATATTTAAACGAAGGAGGGGGGAGGTGACCGAATCCGGGCGAATCTGGTCTACGGCAAAGTGATGCAGTTCATATCGTGTTGGCTATTCCGAATCTGTTCAGATACAAATCGAATTACCGAACACAGTTGATGTAAGGACAAAAAGAGGTTCTATCACATTACAACAGTGGTGGCGCTGTCAGTTCTTCTGGTATCGATAGCAGCGTACTGCATTTTCAATGGCTACAGTTATTTCGCCAGCAGATTCTTCTCGCAGGGTCTGTTGATCAGCATTCCGGTGATCGCCTTCGATTTTGTTGTTCTAGGGTTGATCCACGAGATCGTCTCTATGACTCCGAATTGCAAATATTCGACACTGCGCCGGTGGAGTTTCGAGATCACGGCAATATTCGTCATACACTATCTGATCATAACATCATTGTGGTTATTCGTGACAATGCCGAACGTAATCTGTTTGTTCCTGCTATCTATGGGCATCATGACGGTCAGTGATATTCTGGCGCACTATTACTTAAAGTTGAAAAAAGAACGCAAATCTATCCGTTCAACAACCGGTTGACGATCATTTCGGCCATCATTTCGATGCCGTATAGAGAAATCACTCAAAATCAAATTAAAGAAAAGATGTGCGCCCGAAGGCGCCCATCTAGATTACTGGCATCCGCCGCCGCAGGAAGCGCACCCTTTCGCGTTGGGGTCGCGGATCGTGAGGCCCGTTCCGAAGTTAGGGTCGTCGACGAATTCCACTATGCAGGGGTCAAGTGCTTCCTTGGTCTCTTTGTCGTAGAAGAAGTCGAATCCGTTTGCTTTGAAGACCTCTTCTCCCTCTGCGGCCTTTTCCTGGAAGGACATTCCGAACTGCGGTCCGGAGCATGCCATGCCCGCGAGGTAGATCTTGATGCCGTAGCCGACCTTCTTGTTCTTCTCGAGGAGGTCATTGATGAACTTCTCAGCGTCAGGAGTTATTGTCACCATGATATCACTTGGTTCGTGGTATTCTGAAACCCATATAAAAACCAATCTTGATAATATATGATGTGGGTGCCTTATTCCTTCGGCTCGTCGAACAGCTCCCTGTATTTGCGCAGGGCGTACGACTGAGAACGGGTCATTGACATGTACGATCCGATGACGATCGCTTCGAGGATCTCATCCTTGTCTGCACCCGCATCGACGGCATGCCTCATCTGCACTCCGACGCAATGCTCTCCGCCGACGGCGGATGCCGCGGCTACGGCGCAGAGGTAGGATGTCTTCCTGTCGAGCTTCTTCTTATCCCCTTCGAGGACGGCCTTCCCGTAATTCGCGGCGGGCACGAACAGGTCCGGGCGTTCGGACATCACCTGGTTGACTACAGGTATGAATCCGTATTCTTTCTTTATCGCCGAAAGGATCTTTTCGGTGATCTCTCGATCTGTGAGCGGTTCCTCGCACATGACAGTAAATGTCGGTGATTCCGTATTAATTATCTGACGGGTGCCACGGTCCGAAGTTATGTGAATTAACTGTATTTGGTGCTTCATATACGCTTTCGGGAACATCTTAAATTCGATGACAATGGAAGCATCAAACACAGACGAATATGTGCCAGGAGATATCCAGGCAGAAAGAATTACGAACGCATCCGGCATGGCCGTCCATTCGCGCGGAAGGTCTCTGTCGGCGATCTTCAGAGAGGTCGGAAAGGAATACGGATACGACAGCGTCGAGGCCGAGTACGTCGCCTTCAGAGAATTCAAGGTGAGGTGGCAGAGGTCGTACAAGTGGGCCGAATTCAAGGTCTCCGACTACATCTCCGACGCTCCGCCGGAAGTGACCGAAGCACTTGCGAGATCTCTGTTCTCCAAGATCGTGGGCGGCGATATGATCCCGTACAGCGATGACATGTGCCAGTGGGTATTGTCAGACGATTTCGTGAGAGCAAAACAACCCGTATATCTCAGGAGGAGCAGGGGCATCACGAAGAGCGATTTGGGAAAATTCAAGGACCTCGGAGCATCGATGGCGAGGCTCCAGGAGATGGGGCTTGCGGAAAGGACGCCGGATACGGTCCTGACATGGACACGCGACAATCTGATGAGGAAGGTCGGATACTGCTCGTCGATCATGAAGGTCATCGTGGTATCATCGATATTCGACGACGATAACGTCCCGGATTTCGTGATGGATTATGCTCTGTACCACGAGTACCTGGTAATGAACGAGGGCAGGGGAAAACTCGGCAATTACGAGAGATCCGACACAGTGGCGATGGAAAGACTATTCCCGAGATATAGAGAAGCCGAGGACTGGCTCAACAGACTCTGCGTCTACCTGTGAAGAATAAATACGGTCGTGACCTTTGGGGGTGATAGTGGGATTCGTGATAGTTGAGAAATACAGATTCATGACGCTGATGGCATTGGCGATATTGCTGGCGGTAACGTATGTCATCCTGTATATCGAGGCCGGTCTGACCGAGACCAGCGACTTCGTGAACAAGATATATCTTCTGCTGGCAGGCGTGTTATATTCCGCCGCAGTGCTTATGATGTCAAATTACGGCAACATCGGATGGCTGCTCTACATACTCGCGTTGGCACTTTCGATAGCTATATCGATCGTGATGTCCGGGATATGGGGCATGCCTATGGTGTTCGTTTCCGTGTTCATCGTCATGTACCTCCTTTCGGAGGATGTAAGGGACTCATTCGGCGTCCATCTCAGAAGCAACAAGAACCTGTGACGGACGCAAGGATGTCCCCCGGTGATAACACATTCTTTCATCGTCCGCCGATGACGGCGGTCTCGGAACACTGACCCCACCGGGGGTGTTTGTCGGGTCCTGCGTTGGCTCCCGGTCACAGCACGCGATGACTCATCGCAGCTACCGCGAGGTCCCAATTAAGGTACAGGATCGCTGTTCGCCGAACCGTACCCAGGATGTTCACGGATCGCACCCTTATGTCAGCTCGGCAGGATACGGTATGGCTTTCCGGATAAAATGATTTTCATTTGATGTCCGAGATGTTCTTCCATATCGGATAACCGTCCATGCCCGGGCCGTCGAAAGATATCCTGTCGCATTTTTCTTGATTGTGTTCGGTGCCCCATTTTCCCATCGCCGCGAGTATAGGGATGAGCGAAGCCCCCTTGTATGATAAGGCATAGAGGACCTCCGGCGGATTGCGGTTCATCTCCTTTCCGAATTCCATCCTGATGACGAGGCCGTCCTCTGAAAGTTCTTTCAGCTGTATCGTGAGGATGCGTGCGGATATTCCGTCCAATTCCCTCACCAATTGGTTGAATTGCGTATCGCCTTTGGTGGACAGGACGCGGATGATCGGAACCTTCCATTTTCCGCTGATCATCGACAGGACCGACCTTATGACTTCGTCTGCGGGATCTGACATTCGACATTAGGATGTCGTTAATCCGATATTATCCCGCTGGTTTGATACGTTCGCTACGCCTACGGCGGCATATGTCCGACGACGGGAAGAAGAAGCACAGATTCATACAAAGTTTCGCAGGCGGCATACTATGCACGCTGCTGCTGGTCCTGGTGGTACCCGTGGTGGCGGAGATCGTCATACAGCCCCGCATCATCGAGCTGGTGGGCAGCACAAGCGTCGGGCTGCTGACGTCGTCGATGATCGTATCGATCCTGATGCTCGTTGTGACCGTCGTGTTCACATTGGTATTCGGCGGCGGAGCGATACTCAGAAAGTACGGCATAATCGGCGTGATCGGGCTGATAATCGCATACTGTCTGATGGGCGATCCGAAGGGTGCCATCCTGCCGGTGGCGATACTGCTCCTGATGATGCTGATCGGCGGCCGCAAAAAAGAGTAATGATTTAACATCGGTCTGCGGATACAGGGGGCATGAAGGGATTCTTCTGTCCAGGTTCCGTCGCCGTCATCGGCGCCTCGTCGGACCCGTCCAAGGTCGGCGGGATGATCCTCAGGAATCTGATCAACTCGGGTTTCAAGGGCCGTATATTCCCCGTCAACATCAAGGGCGGAGTCATACAGGGCCTCAATTCTTACGTTTCGGTGGACCAGATTGGCGAGAAAGTGGATCTGGCCGTCATTTCTGTAAAGGCGAAATTCGTTCTCGGCGAGATAGAGAAGCTCGGGAAGATAGGAACGAAACGCGTCATTATCATTACGGCGGGCTTCAAGGAGGAAGGCGCGGAGGGCAGGAAGATGGAGGACGCCATGCGTGTCATGGCCAAAGGGTACGGCATGCGCGTGATAGGGCCGAACTGTTTCGGCGTCATGGACACGTCGACGGATCTCAACACAACGTTCTCCTCGCTGTTCCCGACACGCGGGAACATCGGCCTAACGTCGCAGTCCGGTGCGATAGGAGCGACGATACTCGACTGGTCGCTGAAGACAGGGATCGGCATATCCATATTCGCATCCCTCGGCAACAAGATGGATGTCGGGGAACCGGAACTTCTGGATTTCCTGAGGGAGGATCCCGAGACCAAGGTCATCGGGATGTACTCCGAGAGCATATCCGACGGCCCCGGATTCATGAGGTCTGCCGAGCTCATGAAAGGCAAGAAGCCTATGGTGGTCCTCAAATCCGGACGCACCAGCGCCGGTTCCAAGGCGGCATCCTCGCACACCGGGGCATTGGCGGGTGCGGATTCTGTGTACAATGTGCTTTTCAAAAAGATGAATATGATGCGTGTCGACGACATAGATTCGTTCTTCGATGCGTTGTCGGTCTTCTCCCTCTGCGGGGAGATGGATTCCGACGGCGTCGCGATCGTCACAAACGCCGGCGGTCTCGGCGTGATGGCCGCGGACGCATGCGCCGGCAACCGTTTCCTCACGGTCGCGGAACTTTCGCAATCTACGGCCGACAGGATCAGGGAAGCGGACCCGAACGTGGCATCCGTGCTCAATCCGATAGACGTGAGGGGAGATGCGAGCAACATCGATTTCGAGAACGTGATACGGATCGTTGCAGAGGACCCGGCGGTAGGTGCGATACTCGTGCTGTCGTCGCCTCTGGACACCGCCGATCTCAACGCGGTTGCCCATTCGATATTGAAGATGAAGAGCGTCGTGAGCAAACCCATCGTGGCGGCGTTGGTCGGCGGCGTCAAATGCGGGGATGCGTCAGCCATAGTCAGAGGCGGCGGCGTAGCGGCCTTCGACGATCCGGAGAGGGCGATCGGTGCCCTCGGCCTTCTGAGACAGTATCATGTGAGGTCGGATCTCAGATCCACGCCGTTGGCTCTCCCGCCGGTCTCCGGAAGGGACACCGTGCTGAGACTGATGGATGTGGCCAAGAAGGAAGGTCGCGTCTCCCTGTCCGAGGACGAGGGGAAGGAGATACTCTCCGCGTACGGCATTCCCGTTCCCGGTGAATGCGTCGTCAGAGGGATGGGCGACGCCGTGGAGGCGGCCGAGAGGATCGGCTACCCGGTGGTCATGAAGATAGAATCCCCGGACATACAGCACAAGACCGACGTCGGCGGCGTGGTGGTCGGAATAAAGGATGCTGACGGCGTGAAGATGGCATATGAGAGCATAATCGCCCGCTGCAGGACGGCCGTCCCCGATGCGAAGATCGACGGCGTGATGGTACAGAAGATGGCCACCGGGCAGGAGGTCATACTCTCGGTGATGCGCGACGAGCAGTTCGGTCCCGTGATATCCTTCGGTCTCGGAGGCATATACGTGGAGATACTCGGCGAGATATCGCAGATGCTCCTTCCGATGAGCGAGGAGGAGCTGGACGAATTGATAACGTCCACGAAGGCATACCGCATGCTCTCCGGGGCCAGAGGGAAGCCTCCTGCGGATATCGAATCGCTGAAAGACGTGATCAGAAAGATGGTCAAGATAGCTTCGGAAAACGAAGAGATATATGAGTTAGAAGTTAATCCGGTAATGGTAGGGAAGAAAAACGAGGGGTGTTGGGCCGTGGATGCATTAACGACATTGAGGTGGAGCGAATGAACAACATATACCTGGCATCGGTAGGTTCCAGATCTGGAAAATCCGTATTGTCGCTTGGTCTTGCTATGAATTATCCCGGGAAGGTAGGCTTCTATAAGCCGTTCCGGGAGAATGTGATCAACGTCGACGGGAAGCTGATGGACCAGGATGCGGCCCTTATGGGCAACGTTCTGAAGATCGAGGGCGGCGAGAGGCTCTCGCCGTTCACATACGACATATTCGATCCGATATCTATGGACGACATCGCCAAGAAGTACGACGAACTCAAAGCCGACAAGGATTTCATGATCGTCGAGGGCAGCAGGGACTTCGCTAACGGATGTTCGTACGAAATATCCCATTTCGATATCGCCAAGAAGTTCGATGCTCCGATAATCCTGGTGTCGTCGACCGCCCATCAGGCCATAGATGCAGTGTTCCTTTTCAGGGACATCTGCGAGAGGCACGGTGCGGACTTCAGAGGCGTCGTTCTCAACAGATGCGAAGGATCCAAAGAGAAGGAGTTCCTGGAGAAGAAGGGAGTGACGGTCATCGGAGAGATACCGAACATCCCGCAGCTCAGGACCTTCCGCGTATCGGAGATCACCGAGAACTTCAACGCGAAGGTCATCGCCGGCGCATCAGGTCTCGACAAGGTCGTCGAGGACGTCATCGTCGGAGCCATGTCGCCCCAGGTCGCAGTGCGTTACATGAGGCGTCTCAAGTCGAAGGCCGTCATCACAGGCGGCGACAGGGTGGAGATACAGCTCGCGGCGCTGTCCACGAACACCTCGTGCCTCATAGTCACCGGCGGCATAACGCCCTCCAGGATGGTGCTCTCCCGTGCGGACGAGGTAGGGGTGCCTGTGATAATGTCGGACGAGGACACTCTTGCCACGGCGGAGATGATAGAGCATCTCATAGCACGCATAGACCCGCGCGACACTGAAAAGATAGAATTGATAACGAAAGGTGTCAGAAAGGGTTTGGATCTCGACAAGATCTGGTGAGGATCAATCGTCCTTTATGATCTCTTCCGGGGCTCCCGCGAAGTATACGAGGGAGTAGGCCTCCATGAAGTGGAGGTCGCCCGGGAGGATCAGCGTGAACAGCGGTTCGCCCAGATCATCGTTCTTCATGAGGTCCTTAACGTAGCCGGCGGTTATCTTCTCGTTGGGCGAGCCCACCTGCGATGCGACGACCATGAGCGTATCGTCGTTGACAAGGCCGCCGTCCCATTTCTTCTCGCCTTCTACCAGCCATTCCAGAGCTTCGTGGGCAGACATGTACCTCATCTCGTCCGCGTGGATGTCCAGGAGGATCATCGTGTGCAGACCCCTGGTCTTGTTCTCCATTATGTGATCGTAAGGCGACCTGGGCTGGTATCCGTCCTCCATGAATGGGAGCGTGACCGTCCTTCCGAACTTGTACGGCTGAAGGCCGACGGATGTCGGGCAGGCAGAGAATATCGATATCCCGTGGTACATCTCGACAGGTATCCCGTCCTCTTTCGCCTGTATCCTCAGGTCGACGTGAGTGGTGGCCGCCATGGTGTCGCCTGCGGTTATGAAGCCGACCCTCATCTTCTTGGCATCGGAGATTATATCCTCGCCCTCTTCGACCTGGGCCCTGTAGAGGACCTTGATCTTCTTGCCGATGGTCTTCTCGAGGTCCTCGACCTTGGTGCCGATGAGGAACGATGTGTAGAATTCCGCATAGATCTTATCGCAGCTCTTCAGAGCATTGAGGGCCTTGACGGTCATGCCGTCCGTTCCGCTCAATCCCAAACCGACGAAGACGAGTCCTGATGTCATCGTTTTCCCGAAGGGTGCCGCGTTAATAAATATTGGCGGGAATCGCATACGCCGACGGAACCCGGGCATTCGTTTTATTACCGACCTGCAGATACCGATGGCATGGTCCGTTGCATCCGCGTACCGAAGGACAGAGGCAATCCTGTCAGGATCGGGCTGAAGTCCGACGGTCTTCTCGACGTCGGTCATAAGATACGCCGCGACGGCGACGATCTCCTGATACCGATAATCGGAGATTCGTTCGAAGGATTCCCGACGGAGGATGCGGATCTCGAGGTCATAGAGCACCGCGAGACAGACTACAGGATGCTCCTTCCGGAGGAGATACGCGAGACCCTCCCAAGTTCTTACGACAATGTCGGCGACATCACCATAGTGAAGCTCGTCGATGAATTGCTGCCGTACAAGCACGATATCGGAGCGGCTCTGATGGCCGTGCTCCCGAGCACGAGAGCGGTCCTTCTGGATTCCGGCGTGAAAGGCGAGTTCCGTATCCGCGACCTCGAATTGATAGCCGGCACGGGACCTACGGAGACGATGCACCGCGAATCCGGGGTGGTCATGGCCACGGACCCGGCCAAGGTGTACTTCAACCCCAGACTGTCCACGGAACGCGAAAGGGTCGCATCTCTCGTGAAGGACGGAGAAGTGATAATCGATATGTTCGCAGGCGTCGCCCCGTTCCCGCTGACCATATGCAGATACGCAAATCCGAAAGTGGTGTATGCGATAGATCTGAACCATGACGCCGTGGAGTACATGAGAAGGAACATCGTGCTGAACCGCATGGAGAATATCGTCCCCATCGAAGGAGATGCGAGGGAGGTCATCAGGACGCTCCCGGATGCGGACCGCATAATCATGAACCTTCCGCAGATAGCAGAGGAGTTCCTTCCAGACGCATTGGCCAAGACGGTGGTCGGCGGGACGATCCATATGCACAAGATCATGGAAAGGGATTCTTCCGACGATGAATGTGCAACCCTTATCGAGCGTATGCGTTCTGAAGGATTGGACTGCGGGATATCGGAGAAGAAGGAGCTGAAGACCTATTCTCCGTCCGCCAGCGTATATGTGCTCGACATAATCAGAAAATGATCGAGGTCAGCGTTAACGCTGACGGAGTTGTTCATAAAAAAGGAAGGCCAGAGGTCTGGCCGTTTAATGTTTATTCTTTTTCGCTTTGTTCATGCGACGAAGATTCTCTTTAGATGCCTCTTTGATCTCTTCGGCCTGCACTTTACCATCGGTTACGTCCGATCCCTTGTATCTCAGGACTACCCAACCGTCGCTGACGAGCTTCTCGTCCTTGGCGGCAGGTGCTCCGTCGTCCGTCACATATACGGCGACCTTGCTCTTGACGAAAGCGACCTGTATGTTGTTGATGCCGTAGTTCCTGCGGCATCTGAGACCTTTATTCCACGTTGCTCTTCTGACGACGTCTTCCGGCGACGATTCGAAGTCGATCACGTCGTACAATTCACCGTCGTCTCCGACGATCTTCCCGTCAATGATCGTTCCCGGAGCGGGTTTCTCTTTCTTCTCGGATGATGCAGCGACTGCGGCGACGCCCGCCACGGCGGCTCCTGCAGCTGCTTTCTTGTCGATATCGTTGTCGGGGATATCGTTGCTGGATCCGGAAGTTCCCGCTATCTCTGAATCGTCGGAGACCGGGGTCTCGTCGATAGGTTCGGCGGAATTCTCGTTATCGTTATGATCCTCTGCCTCTGCATTAGAGGCTGTCTCGGCCGCTGCACCGGCAGCGACTGCGGACTCGGCGACCGGTTCGGTCTCGCCATTCTGATCTGCGGCCTCTTCTGCATCATCTGATGACGCAGCTACGGCCGCACCTGCTACCGCAGCGGCTGCACCGGCAGCAGCAACAGTCTCGGGCTGAATGGCGGACTCGTCGTTCTCGTTACCTTCGGTATCTTCTGCTTTGTCGTCCTTAGATGAGGCGACTGCCGCGCCGGCTGCTACAGTCGCTGCACCGGCAGCGACAGCAACGCCTGCTCCGGACCCGGATGGTCCGGCCGCGGCCGCAGTTCCAGCTTCGGCGACATGAACGTCCTTTGCGACCTCGGCTCCGGATACGGTACCTGCCACGTCATCGGCCGGTGCCGCCACCTTTGCCTCGTCCGCCTTGGACTGTTCATCCGCTACAGCATTCGTCGATCCATCGGCGACGGCACTTACGGCAACTGCTTCTGCTGCCGGAGGTGTGTCGATCGTCGGATTATCGGCGGTTATCGATGGTTCTGATGCAGGATCCTTCTGTTTTGCCTTAACGGCCTTGCCGGCGTCATGTTTTACGGCGGGTTCCTCCTTCCCGCTGCATCCTATGACGTATGCCAGCAACAGCATTGAGAGTATCAATGGGACCAATGAAAACAAAAATGTTGCATTAGGATCCATGGACCATATACTGACATGTGCCATATTTAAAAAACGCTACGTTCATTTGCGTTTTACAGACTCTAAAGTAATGCCCGTCTGCCCCTGGTAATTCCCGCTGCGTCTGGCATAATCCTTGTCGGATGCGGATGTGAGGGTCTCGAACACCATCTGGCAGAATCTTTCGCCTATCGGTATCTCTATCGCGGTATCCGTGGCGTTGTATGCTCCGAGCGTGAGTGTCCCCTCGAACCCGGCGTCTATCTTCCCGAACGATGCCATCACGCCTTTCCTTATCCACGACGTCCTGAGCCAGAGCTGAGCGCAGATGTCGTTCGCCATTCTCACGCGTTCGATCGTCGAGACGTAGAACATCGTCCTAGGAGGTATCGATACGATGCCTTCCCTGTGTATGTCGGCGTCCCCGCGGATGCTGATCTCCGCTATGCGGAGGTCGTAGCCGTTGGGTGTCAGGCTCTTCTCGCTGTAATCGGCAATGCCGAGATACCCGGTCATGAGACTTTCAACGATGTCCTTGTCTGAGAGGATGGCCATGCCCCGTGCATTGCCCATCGATAATAAAACATATCGCCGGAATGGACCGGAAGTGGTTTGATGAATCGTCAGCGGGGACCGATCATTTCTTGGCGAACAGCTTGTTGTAGTTGTCGATGGAGTGAACGATGATGTCGTTCACTTCTTTCGCTCCGATGACCTCGTCCACGGCGGTCTTCTTGTTCTCCAGCTCTTTGTACACTTTGAAGAAGTGGCTCATCTCATCGAAGATGTGTTTCGGCAGTTCGGAGATGTCGTGGTAGCCGTTGTATGTCGGATCGTCGAAGGGGATGGCGATAACTTTCTCGTCATTGGCTCCGTTGTCGATCATCTTTATTGCGCCTATCGGGTAGCATCTGACCAATGTCAGAGGTGCTATCGGCTCGGAGCAGAGGACGAGGGCATCCAGCGGATCGTTGTCGTCCGCGTATGTCCTGGGTATGAAACCGTAGTTGGCGGGGTAGTGGGTCGACGTGTAGAGTATGCGGTCGAGTTTGAGGAATCCCGTCTCCTTGTCGAGTTCGTATTTGTTCTTGCAGCCTTTGGGGATCTCGACGACGACCATGAAGTCCTTCGGAGAGATCCTCTTCGGATCTATGTCATGCCAAATGTTCACGCTCATAATGTATCATTCGATACCTCCATACATAATAATATTCCCGTAATTACGTCAGAAGGTGTCGTACGAACCTGTCTTTCTAGCCTTCCTTTCGAAGAACGAGAACATGGCGTAAGATAGCAGGAGGAATATTGCCCCCAGCACGACCATCATCAGTATCTGTCCGGAGATATCGACGAGCGAGGCCCCTTCGACCGCTTTTCTTGTCGCGTCCACGGCATAGGTCAGCGGATGGCAGTACGAGACCGCCTGCAGCCATCCGGGGAGCGAGGATACGGGGAAATTGATACCGCAGAGGACGAGACCGAGATATGTGACAACATTGGCGATTATCGACGATGTCCTCAGTCTGATGCCGATGCTGCCAATCATCATTCCCATCCCCGTCAGCGATAGTATCGTCAGCAGCATGACGGTTACGATGGAAAGGATGTTCGCGCTCGAGAAGTCGACATTGAAGACCAACGATGATGCGAACAGGCTGAACGTCGATGATACGATGCCGGCGAGTATGTTGAACATGGCCATGCCCAGAAATATGTCGAACATCTTCGACGGGGTGGACATGAGCGTAGGCAGGGTCCCGGTGTGCTTCTCGACGCCCGGTATCTCGGATACGGAGTAAAGCGTCGTCATCGCGATGCTCTGCACCGCGTTACCTATGACGACATACTGAACCGTTACATCGGGGTTCCCGACATAATCGGCGATCACCGCGAAGAAGTACATCGTGAAGAACGACGTCAGGATTATCTGCAGGAACCAGAGCCAGACGGGTATCGTCGCGAATCTGTTCCTGAGGGCGACGAACATGGACGACCGGACGGTCTGAACGGTTTCGTTGAAGCCCATGTCAGTACCTCGTGGCGGAGCCCGTCTCCATTATATTGCGTTCTATCCTTCTCAGCAGCAGCGATGCGATCACGAGGCACACGGCGGTCAGTATCAGCATCGCGGCGATGCATGTCCACATATCGAACCCCAATGTGCTCTGATAACCTTCCACGGCGGCCATCTTCATCGCCTCTACGCCCCATGTCGGGGCCAAGGCCAAGGAGATGTAATTGGTCCATCCGGGGAGCATTGTAATCGGAACGAGCGCTCCGCAGAGTATGTAGATCGGATATTCGGCGATGCTCGTCAGGACGTAGCTCCTTCTGGAGAATACGAACGCGGCGGAGAATATCAGTCCGATGGATGCGAGCGAGAGGAGCGTCAGTATCAGGGTCAGGAAGAACATGAGCGGATCGACGACCGTCACATCCGTCCTGAATATCAGTTCGGCTATCACGAACACGAGCAGGGCATTCAGCAACCCTATCAACGCGTTCCATATGGCGCGGCCGATTATCACGTCGACGAGATTCGTTGGCGATGCGATGAGCGGTTCCAACGTGCCGTTCATCCTGTCGAAAGAGATCGTGTAGCTGGATGCGAAAAGGGTGTTGCCCCACATCCCCAGAACTCCGCCGCCGAGAACGGCCTGCAGGACCACCGGGCCGGTGACGTCCGGGTAGATCATCAGGACCACCATGGTGAAAAGGAATGGCGATATTATGCTGGGTATTATCCACTGCGGGTCTGTCACGAATTGGATGGCCTGCTGTCGGAAGGATGCACCTATCGCCCTGAAGTTCATTCGCTGTCACCGCCGACCAGATGCAGATACGTGTCCTCCATGGTCGGTTCGTCGTATCCGATGGATCTGACGTCGACCTTGCGGAAGGCGTCCTCGACCTGCGATATCATATCCGTTCCTTTGCGTATGCGGATGCTCACCTCGTATCTTCCGGTAACGACGTCCGTGCGTATGCTCTCGATGCGTTCGTCGTTCTCTATCGACTTTATGACATCGGACGGATCGTTCGTCGTGACCACTCTGATCATATCCGCTTCGGATACTTTCGATTTCAGTTCTGGCACGCTGCCGTAGCCGACGATGGTGCCGTGCGTCATGATGATCATCCTGTCGCACAGCTCTTCGGCCTCGGCCATGTAGTGCGTGGTGAGAATGACGGTCGTGCCTTCGGAGGACAGCCTTTTGACGATCGCCCTGATCTCCTTGGAGATCTCGGGATCGAGGCCGATAGTGGGTTCGTCCAGGAACAGGACCTCCGGATCATTGATCAACGCTCTCGCGATATGTATCCTCTGTTTCATTCCGCGGGAGTATTCCTCAACGCGTTTGTCGGCCGCATCTGTCAGTCCGACGAGTTCTAGGAGATCTTTAACTTTCTCTTTCTGCACCTTGCGGGGGATGTTGTAAAGATCCGCAAAATAGTAAAGATTCTGTCTTCCGGTGAGCCTGTAATACAGCCCTCTTTCTCCGCCGGAGACGACGTTGATCCTCATCCTGAGGTCGCGCTTGTTCCTGTCGGATGACACGTCGTAGCCTAGGACGATCGCTTTTCCCGAAGTTGGCAGGAGGAGCGTACTGAGCATCTTGATCGTCGTGGTCTTCCCGGCCCCGTTGGGTCCGAGTATACCGAAGATCTCCCCTTTCTTCACTTCGAAGGATATTCCGTCGACTGCGATCTTCTCGTCGTTCTTCGGACCGAATGTCCGCGTCAGGTCTTTGACCTCTATCGCAAGATCGTCTGTCATTATTTGTCCACCGAGGTTGGATAATGGTGGGTATATCATCCAAAGATTTTTATGCTTTTCAATATAATCAGGTCTCCAATTAGTTGGATTATCCATCCAACTTGGTGATAACAATGGATGCTACTAAGAAAAAGTATGTCGCCGTTGCTCTAGTAGCCATAGTGGCCGTCGCCGCTATCGCCGTGGGCATCGTCGTCATGAACAACAATAACAATGGCAACGATAAGACCACCGTATCTTTTTTGGTGACCGACAACCAGGGTGTATACTTTTGGATGGACGGAAAGACCAACAAGGACGGGAGTGTTCTGAATGCATTGGAAGATGCTACGAAGACATTCGATATACCGATGGAGAAGAGCAGCAGCGCTAAATACGGAGAAGGGATAAAATCCATTTTCGGCCTGGCAACAGTCCAGGATGCCGACGGAAACTACACGTATTGGTACCAGACATCGTGGCAGAACGGCGAATGGACGAAGTTCGGCAGCTACATCAGCTCGATGAAAGCTTCGGAATGCAGATATGTGTCCCTCAACTACAGCGACGGCAAATCCGTGCCTTCGGTCACACCGACAGATGCAGTGCCGATAACGAGCAATCTCAACGGATACAAATTCCTGATCGAGTCGCCGTCCGGTCTTCACTTCGAAGTCAGTGCGACCGGCAACAACGCATACGATGCGGCCAAGAATTGCTTTGACAAATACAAGATGCCTTACGAGATGAACACCAGCAACGTCAACAGCATATTCGGACTCGAAATGAAAAAAATCAGTGACGATGTGTGGAACTATTGGGCATTCTACACCTACAACAACAGCACATGGGGCTACTCCAGCGTGAATTTGGACAAAATAACGGATACGACCAATTTCATCGGCTTTATCTACGGCGACGGAAGCAAATTGCCTGTCGCACCCTGATGTGGTTGTTATAATACCATAAACGCTTTAACCAAACCCATTTAAATTCCTTTAAAAGACGCAAGGGGACGATGTCCGTTGGACAAAAACAGAGCCAAGACGTATGCCGCTATCGCTATTGTCATAGTTGCATCGCTGGCGACCGTCGTCCTCACGCAGAACTCCTATTCTTCAAGCGATGTCAAGAGCAACGGGATCCTGATAGATTTCGGCGACAGGAATGTCACTTGGACGGAAGTCGATTTCGATGTATATTCCGATCCGGCTTTTGCTCTGATCTACTCGTGCGACGTCAACGGATACGCATTGGAGACGGAATCCGATTATTCCGTGATATCCATCAACGGGATATCCAATGATGCGACGCACAAATGGGGGCTGTGGTGCATAGGCCTCGGGGAGACAGCCTGGACGCTTTACGACGGCGACATCCTGAAGATGCGTCTCAGCGACTACAAGGTCATCTGCTGGGCATACTGCACATCTGCGGAGAAACCATCCGTCGCTCTCGATTACACGGGAGTGTCGGTATACGGCTACGGGAAATGCGAGAGGATAGTGACGTTGGCCCCGTCCGTAACCGAGACCGTGTGTGCGGTCGGGGCGGAGAATGCCATCGTCGGCACGGATCAGTACAGCAACTATCCCGACCACATTGTCAGCGAGAAGGCGAAAGGGAATATCGTCAACATAGGCGGATACACGAATCCGAGCTACGAGATGATCGTCAACTGCAATCCCGACATCGTGATATGCTACGGCGGTCAGGGCTCGCATGTGGAGATGGCCGAGAAGCTCAGGAAGGCCGGTATAGATGTCATCGTTCTCTACGGGAGCGAGGATATCGGCACTCTTTACGACAACATATTCATCACGGGTATGGGACTCTCATACGACATAAAGACACGGGCAGTGATCTCGGACATAACGAAAGCCATGGACAGTGTGGAATCGTTGTTCGGGGATTACGTCTCGGATGTCAGTCTCATGGTGACCCTTTCCACGCTGAAATCGCCGTACGTTTCCGGCTCGAACACATACATAAACGACATCTCCGGCGTCGTGTGCGGTTCGAACATATACTCCGACCAGAGCGGATGGGTGCAGATCACCGCCGAATCGATCCCCAAGCTGAATCCGTCCGTAATAATCCTGATAACATCTGATTATTCGGCAACGGAGGAGGATTACAATTCAATGCTGTCCTCGCTGTCGGAGGAGTGGAAGAACACTGATGCCTACAAGAACGGGAATATCTATATGCTGGCGGACGGAGCATCCGATCTCGCATCGCGCGCCGGCCCGAGATTCTCCCAGATAACGGAGCTCTTGGGAAGGATACTGCACAGCGAGGTATTCCCGGACGGTATCACGGTGCCGAAATGGGTCGGCACGGATTATTACGATTATCTAACGTATACGAAGGAACTTGGATTCAACTGAAGGTGTTGTGAATGAACAGAGAAATGAAGATCCTATTGTCGCTTGCCATTGTATTCTCTTTTGCAGCAACATCCTTCGCGTACTGCTCTGACGCAGTCTCCGGCGGAGAGGAGCAGACGTATTCGATACTATTCGACATGGGCAACGGCGACACGGAATGGGAGTCTATATCCGGCACCGGGACATATGACGCGGTCATATCGTCGGCCGCAAAAGCGGCCGGATTGGAATATTCGTCATCCGGGTCGGCGATAACGATAAGCGGCAGGACATCCACCACTGTCGGGAGTTCCTCCGATTCGGTGACGTCTTCCTGGAGATTCTACACATGGGATGCAACCGCGTCCGCCTGGACAGAGATGCCGTTCGATCCGTCCGCAGCGTATGCCGATGGGAACATCGCGGTCGCATTCTATCCTTCGGGCATAGTTCCGGTGGAGAACCCCGAGTACAGATCGTCATGGACCATGGTCCGCGGCGATGCGGAACAGAGCGGAAGTCAGGATGCGACGGCCTCGGAGAAGGCCCGTGTCGAGATAAAATGGTTCAAGACCATGGGCAACGACAACTACGTTAACGCCACCCCGCTTGTCGCCGACGATAAAGTATACATCGTGTTCGGCGGCGGGTACAGTGCGAATAACCCCGATCCTCAGATAATCTGCTACGACCGTTTTACCGGGGACGTGATATGGGAGTACTCGTACCCCAAGGGTGCCGGTTATGAAACGGCGACCCCGCTGATCGTCGGCGAATACATCTTCGTGCCTGCTACCAACGGTTATATCTACAGGATACCCAGAGAGGCCGGGCCCGGAGAGAGCGGAAAGGACGTTCTTGTTTCGGAGAACATTCCGTATCACACGGACACGGAGCTCACCGGAAGGACATACAAAACCGCAGCTTCGTCGCTTGTATTCGATTCCGGATGCATATACTTCGGAGCGAGCAACGGCATGGTCTACTGTATGAACACTGATCTCAAGATCCTGTGGACCTATCAGATGAACGGTTCCGTGTATTACACCTCGCCGACCGTGCAGGACGGTTTCGTCTTCATGGGGGCGCTGAACGGTTCGGCGTATGTTCTGGACCAGAAGAACGGCTCGCTGATAGCCAGCGATTCGGTATACACCGTAACCAAAGATACGGAGACATACGGTCTCGTATCCAATATTGTGAAGATCGGCGACAAGCTCTTCATGTCATGCACCGACGGCCAGGGCATGAACACAATGACCGGTACCATCGCGATATATACTTTCGACGGAAGTTCGATGGTCAGAGAGAGTTACTCATTCGAGGGATTCGGCATCCCCGGATCTTACGTCACGCCGTATTCCGGCGATGATTTCTCCGGGATATACTTCATCGCATCATCGGACGGTCTTTGCAGGATATCCGCTGACGGGAAGTTCGAGGTCATCAACTCCAACATAACATCGATCAAAGCCCCGATGACACTGGTCAATGACGACTATCTTCTCATATCCTCTTACAGCGCGGGGAAGGCGATATACAAGACAGATCTGAGCGGAAAGGTGATATCGTCATACGATCCGCCGAAAGAAGCCTCAAGCTATTGCATGGTGGCCGCAGTGGTCATAGGGGATTGGATCTATTCGGGCAACGACGGCGGCATGTACGCTGCATACGGCAACATCGTCTCCGCAGCCGGAGGTTCGGGCGGAATAGACGCATGGATCATCGCGATAGCGGTCATCGTCGGCCTGTTGCTGATCGCCGGTCTCGTCTGTTTCTGGTATATGAGGAAGAACGATCTCAGTTTCTCCGACGTGCGCCGCATGATCTCTGAGAAGATGCTGTCCAACGGCAGCGGCGTATCCTATACGAAGAGGAACAAGCGCAAACTGATCATCGTACTGGTATTCGGAGCCGTGCTCGGGATACTGCTGTTCATGCTGTGCATATCCTGCGGCCCGTCCGGCAACATGTCGCTCGGAGAGGCGTTCGGAGCATTGATCTCATCCATAAGCAAAGGCGGCCACAATCTGACACTGAACGAATTGATAGTATACGAGTCAAGACTTCCGAGGGCGATAGCGGCGTTCGCCGTCGGTCTCGGGCTTTCGGTGGCCGGCGCTATGTATCAGGCGATAATACGCAATCCGCTGGTGGATCCGTATATCATGGGTGTCTCGTCAGGGGCTGGCACCGCGGCGATAGCGGTCATCGCATTCAATTTCACATTCTTCGGTCTGTTCCCGGTCAATTCCATGTACCTTACCGCAATAGCGGCCATAGTCGGCGGACTGGTGGCATTCTTCGCCACGATGCTCATCGCCGAGAAATCAGGCGGGACGTCGATCAATTACGTCCTCGCGGGAGTGGTCATCGGTCTGGCGTTCTCTGCAGCACAGACGCTGATGATCTCCATGTCCGGAACGAAGGTCCATGATTCGCTCACCTGGCTCTTCGGAAGCTTCGCCAGCATATCGTGGAACAATGTCTGGCTGACCACCATACCTGTGATCGCCCTGTCGATAATACCGCTGTTCTGGGCGAAGGAGTTCAATCTCGTTCTTCTGGGAGAGGATCAGGCGAAGCAGATGGGTCTCGATGTAAGGAAGTTCAACAGAAGGATGCTGATACTTGCATCAATCATAACGGCATTCTGCGTTGCGTTCGTAGGTATAATCGGCTTCGTGGGACTCGTGATACCCCATCTCTGCCGTATGATCCTGGGGGGAGATCACAGGTTGGTCCTACCGGCCTCGATGGTCATGGGCGGATCTCTGATGCTCTTAGCGGATTTTGCTGCGAAGATGCTGATGATGCCGACCGAACTTCCGGTCGGTGCGATCACCACTCTGATAGGCGTTCCTGTGTTCGCCTATCTGCTCATAAGAAGGGGGAAGATGTATGACGGATGAGACGCCGCTGCTGGAACTGAAGGGCGTGAACAAGGTCTACGAGAACGGATTCCACGCTGTGAAGGACGTATCGTTCAAGATCGGTCCCGGAATGCTCGTCGGACTCATAGGCCCGAACGGATGCGGAAAGAGCACTATGATGAAATGCATCAACAGGATGCACGAAACGACGTCCGGCAATATCCTCATCGACGGGGAGTCGGTATTGAACAAGACGCCGTCGGAGATAGCCAGGAAAGTATCTAACGTCCCTGCGGAGCTCAGAGCGAGCTTCGGCCTTACCGTATACGAGACGGTGATGCTCGGACGTTATCCGTACATGAAGAACATCTGGTGGGAGACCGAATCGGACGAGGACTGCGTCAACGACGCCCTGAACAAATTCGGAGTCATACAGCTCAAGGACAGGCCGCTCAATATGCTCTCTTCCGGAGAGATGCAGCGTGTGCTCATCGCGAAGGCGTATGTTCAGCAGCCGAGACTCATGCTCGTGGACGAACCCACGTCGCATCTCGACATGAAGTACAAGCTCGACGTCATGGAATACCTGAACGCCATGGTGAAGAAGGATATGACCGTCCTCGTCGCCGAGCACGACATCTCGCTCATGGCTAGGTACTGCGACCTCTGCATAATAATGAAGAAGGGCGAGATCGTGGGCATGGGGAAGCCCAGGGACATCATCACCGCGAAACTCATCGAGGACGTATACGAGGTGTCGGCTTCCGTGGGATTCGACGAAGAGGGCGAATTGTTCGTGATACCCAAGAGATACAAGAAGGCACACGACAATCTCGGCTGGGTCAAAAAGTAACGTTAAATCCATGAATGGTATCGGGTGTGTGATGAATCCAGAGGATTTTGTGAGAGAGCCCCTCAGGGACCTTCCTAAGACAGTCCACGGCGGACAGGCATGGAAGCTGTCCGGCATAGAGGACTACAGTCACAACCTCAACCCTCTGGGTCCTCCCAAAGAACTCGGAGATATTGTGGCATCCGCCGTATCCGAAGTGGATCATTATCCCGACGACTCATGCACCGAACTAAAAGGCGTGATATCCGACAGATTCGGCGTCGATACGGATAACGTGATAGTAGGTTCCGGCTCGTCCGACATCATACGCATGTTCCCGAACACATTCTTAGATCCCGGGGACAAGGCGGTGATCTCGAAGCCGTCGTTCGCGGAATATTCTCATCAGTGCAGGATCGTCGGTGCGAAGATCGTCGACAATCCGCTCCTGGAATCGAACGATTTCAGGACCGATTACGATTCGCTCTCGGGACTCGTCTCCGACGGGGCGAAGGCAGTGTACATCTGCAACCCCAACAATCCGACGGGCAGAGTGGAGAAAAAGGCCGATATCCTGGATTTCGTCTCATATTGCAACAAGAAGAACGTCCTCGTCTTCTTGGACGAAACGCTTCTGGAACTTGTACGCGGGCACGAGAAGATATCATGCATCGACCACGTGAAGGATCACCCGAATCTCGTGGTTGCGTGTTCGCTCACCAAATCATTCGCAATACCCGGCATCCGCATAGGCTTCGGTTTCGGATCGTCGGATATGATAAAGCAGCTGAACAAGGTCAGGATGACCTGGAATGTCGGGCAGATCGAGCAGCATGTGGCGAAGGTCCTGATACGCGATCACATGGATCATGTCGACCGGGCGGCCGAGATGATGTTCCAAGAGACGAAGTGGATGCATACCCAGCTGAAGGATATGGGCTTCCCCGTAACTGCAGTCCCCGATTCGTATTTCTTCTTCAATTCATTGCGCCCTCTGGGTGTGAACGGCTCCGCGTTCGTGGACCGTATGCTGGAAAACAAGATAATGGTCAGAGATTGCGCTTCATTCGGGAAGCCGTTCGACTGGTACGTGAGGTTCTGCGTCAAGGATCATCCGAGGAACGAGGACTTCGTACAGGCGGCACGCGATTCTCTGAGATCCTTAGGGTGGTAATTTGGACCTCTGGGCAGATGCCATATTGATAATCGCCGTCGCTCTGCTGATCGACCTTGTCATCGGCGAACTGCCCAATGCGATCCATCCGCTGAGGTGGATGGGCAATCTTCTTTCGTTCCTCGACAGGCACATAAAAAGAGGGAATCCTGCGGCGACCAAGCTGAAAGGGTTCCTTTCCTTCCTGCTCGTCTTCCTGCTCTTCGGCGGCATAGCTTTCCTGCTGGTCTCTGCAGTCCACCACTATCTCGGTGAGATCGCGTGGATAATCGTGACCGCCATCCTTTTCAAAGTGACGTTCGCGGTGTTCTCTTTCAGGAGGCACTGCAAGCCGATACAGGACGATCTCAGGAAAGGCGACAACGTCGCTGCCGCTGCGAAGGTGCAGATGATCGTCAGCAGGAACACCAAAGGCATGGACGCGGAGCACATAGCGTCGTCATGCACCGAGACCATATCCGAGAATTACGTGGACAGCGTCGTTTCGCCTGTGACGTATTTCGGGGCACTGGGTCTTTTCGGAGGCATACTGTTCAGGTGCTCCAATCTCATGGATGCCATGTGGGGATATCTGAATGACAAATACCGCGATCTCGGATTCTTCCCTGCAAAGTTGGATGACGTGCTCGGGTATGTGACATCGAGGATATCGCCGCTCTTCATCGCATTGGGGGCGTTCTTCATGGGAATGGATTACAAGGCCGCGATCCCCGCGGCCAGGGCCGAGCACGGAAAGACGCCGTCCCCGAACAGCGGATGGCCGATGACGGCCTTCGCCGCCGTCCTGGGAATAAGGATGGAGAAGAAAGGCGTCTATGTCATGGGTAAGGGAGACCTTCCGACGATCGACGACATCACCAGATGCTACAGATTGCTGGAACTGTCCTCTCTGCTGTTCATAATCATAGTCACTGTCCCCCTTTACGCGTTCCTGGGCATCTATGTCCAGACGGGTATCGAGGACCTGTTCATCAGATTGTTCGAGGTGCTGTTCTGATGATCTGCGATGTGAGCACCAGGGTGGAGCACATCGACGGTTATTCGGTCGCTGTCGTGAAACTCGGAAAAAGATTCGGGTCGCTGAGCTCTACGATAGTCAACGGCGGTCTGTCATCGGCTGACTCTATTGTAATAATGCAGGTCGGTTCGGATTTCAGAGACGAGGACCCGAAGGGATTGCTGAAGAAGATAATACGCGATCTGGGTCTTCATGACGACACTATCGGTTTTATGACCGCTGCGGAGGTAGATTACGTTCTCACTAAGACCGAGACGGAATATAACGGCGTTCACGCGTGCGCAGTGGTCACCGCCGGGCTGAGCAACCAGGTCGTCGCCGGCGAGATAATCGAGGATTGGGAATCACGTCACAAGTTGTCGCTTGAGAGGAGAAAGGCCCTCACAAGACCCGGGACGATCAATATCATCGGCATCGTATCCGAACCGCTGACCAATGCGGCCAAGGTGAATGCCGTCATAGCCATGACAGAGGCGAAGACCGCCGCTCTCAACGATCTCGGATACCGCGAGACCGGCACTACGACAGATGCCGTATCCGTATTGTGTCCGATGGAGGGGGAACGCACGGATTACGCCGGTACAGGGTCGGACGTAGGGATTGCCCTTGCGAGGGCAGTACGCCGCGGCGTCAGGGAT
>CAZXIY010000012.1:0-23907 GCA_964640935.1 uncultured Methanomassiliicoccales archaeon | reverse complement strand
TGACATACAGTCGTACACAAAAAAAACAAATTGTGCCATACGACACTGTTATCAGATCATACCGACCGCCCCGCGGTATTATCTTCGATGCGCTGGCGCAACGGTCTAATTACTTGAACGCATTGTGGCCGACATGAAGGTCTCTCAAAGACTGAATGCCATTCCGATGTCGGGCATCAGGAAGATGTTCGATCTCGCAAGTCCGGACAGCATAAACCTCGGTCTGGGCGAACCGGACCTAATGCCTCCCAAAGCGGCAATCGAGGGTATGAACAAGGCCGCCGTCGAAGGATTCAACAAATACGCTCCGACAGCGGGCATAATGCCGCTAAGAGAAGCCGTAGCGAAGCACTATTCCAGATACAGTCCGATCGACGCGAAGAATGTCATGATCACACCGAGCGGTTCGTCCGCATTGCTCGAAGTGACCCAGTCCATGATCGATCCGGGGGACGAAGTACTCGTCCCCAGCCCGGGATTCGTGATCTACGGTCCGCATGCGGTCCTCGCCGGGGGGAAGAGCGTTTACTACAGACTCACGGACGGGGATTTCCAACCGGATATCGATGACATACAGTCGAAGATAACGAAGAAGACCACGATGATGGTCGTGAACAACCCCAGCAACCCTACGGGAGGGACCCTTAACAAAGAATCGTTCGAGGCCCTGTGCGACATCGCGGCGGACAAGGACATAACCATTGTTTCGGACGAGGTCTACGACTCGTTCGTCTACGAAGGAAAGCACATATCGTTCCTTTCGCAACTGGATAAAGCGGTCGTCGTCGGAGGGTTCTCGAAGATGATGGCCGTCACCGGATGGAGGATGGGATTCCTGATAGCCAACACCGAGATCATGGATGCGTTCGTCAAGATGCAGTACCATGTCTGCGCCAGCCCCAACATGCCGGCCATGTACGGGATACTCAACGCCATGCCGACCATCGACGATTACATAAAGGACGCTAAGGCCATCTTCAGGAAGAGAAGGGACCTGATCGTCAAGAGGATCAACGAGATAGACGGAATGCACATGAACGTCCCGAAGGGCGCCTTCTACGCATTCCCGTCATACGAATACGATATCAGTTCGACTGATTTCGCAATGGCTCTTCTGAAGGACGGGCTCGTATGCTCCCCCGGATCCGCTTTCGGCCCCTACGGCGAGGGACATCTTAGGTTCTCATATGCCGCGGACGAAAGCAAGATTGATAAGGGGATGGACATCCTTGCAGGTACAGCCAAGAAAATTTCGGAGAGGAAGTGAAATAATGTCGGATGATAAAAAAACAGATCAAACGAAGAAGACCTCTGCCGCAAAGCAGCCGTTCAAAGAGGAAGAACCGAAATTGAAGATCGACCCCAACTCTGGCCTCATAGAGGAAGTGCTCGAGGATGACGGAGAGGTCGATACGGAGAAACAGCTCTGGGGAAAGAATCCGAAGAGGACGCAGGCCCTCAAGGATCTCTGGTACACCGATCTCGAGGCCATCGTCAATGAGGACAAGGGACCGGCCGAAGCCAAGAAAGAACTTGCATTCATGATGACGTCCAACAGCGTCATAGACTTGATAATGGACTGCCTCCCTACAGATCTGGCACTTGAGGTATCATACTCACTTGACCATACGATCGCACTCGCCCTTGCCAACAAGAAGTACGATGTCGACATAATGGAAGAGGAGAAGAAAGCTCTTGAGATAGTCAAGAGAGATGACTACGATACGGACGATGATTACATCAGGGCGCTCCAGGATATCGAAGAGCACTGGTGGACCATCGGACAGCCCGGTCTCGAGATGAGAAGCGCAAATGAAGCCATCATCGAGATGCTCGCGAAGTACGGACTGAACGAATGAACGATGAAACGATGTCGTCGGCAACGGCCCCTGGTAAATTCATACTGATGGGGGAGCACGCCGTGGTGTACGGAAAACCAGCTGTGGCTCTGGCCATAGACAGACGGTTCATGTGCACCGTGCAAAGATCCAACAGGCTCCTGATCAACGGGAACCAGGCGTCAATGGCCTTGCACCCTCACATCAGGACGATACTGGAGGAGCACGGCATCACGACCTGCTCACTCACCACCTGCAGCGAGATACCGCCGAGTTCTGGACTCGGATCGTCCGCCGCCCTATCGGCGTCGTTCTCTGCCGCGGTAAGGGAGTTCATCGGAAAGAGCACCGATAAGGAGGCCATCGCGAACGAGGCCTTCAATGCCGAATATGTTTCCCAGGGAAGGGCCAGCCCGATGGATACTTCGTGCTGCACATACGGCGGCGGCGTCGCTCTGAACTGCCCCAAAGATATAGGGAAACATCTTTGGACGATAAGCCGCGATTCCAACACCTGGGACGTTTCAGAGGTCCCGGTCCCGAAGATGACATTCGTCATAGGATATACCGGGATCAAGGCTCCCACCGGCCCGCTGGTCGAAAAGGTCAGAAAATACAGGGAGCACAGCAGATTCGCCGCGGACATAGTCGACGATATCGGATGTGCCACAGAGGACGGGATGCAGGCCATGGCAAAGGGGGATATCGAGGCCCTCGGACGTCTGATGACATACGATCACAAATTGCTCTCCATACTCGGCGTGTCGTGCAAAGAGCTCAACAAGCTCGTCGATGCGTCGCTCATGTACTCATACGGAGCGAAGCTCACGGGAGCGGGCGGAGGCGGCAGCATGGTCGCTCTGACGGACAGACCCGATAAAGTATGCGAAGCGATAAAATTACACGGGGGAACGCCGTTCACTGTGAATACCGGCGTCCCCGGCGTGATAGTTATCTGAAGTTGTTTTCAGTCTCAGATAAGATCCTCGAATCCTTCGACGACCTTCGGATACTTCTCTTTGACGACCTTGAGAAGGTTGTACACGTTGACCTCTTTGATGTCGGAGTCCTTCAGGAGCTTCACAAGGTTGTCGAGGGTGTCATCGTCGAGTTCGGCGAATCTCTCTTTGGCCATCCAGTTCCTGTAGAGCTTATCCTCCATCCTGTCACGCCACATCTTCTCGTACGGCTGAAGGGCCTTGGCGGAGAAATCTCCTGTCTTGGCACATTCGGTGAGGACCTTTCCTGCATACATCCCGGTCCTGCATGCGTGGCATATGCCTCCGCCTGTGATCGGGTCGATGATCCTTGCAGCATCTCCGACGAGGATCAGATTATCTGCGACCGCCGAATCGAGTCCGGGCACGGTAGAGACCATGCCCCCGACTATCTCCAGGATCTGGCCTTTCGCAAGACGCGGCTCGCTGGCTATATACTTGTCAAGGTAGTATTTGGGGTCGGCTCCGTGCTTGCATTTGGAAGCCTGAACGCCTATGCCCACGTTCGCCGTGCGGTCTCCCTTCGGGAATATCCAAACGTATCCTCCGGGAGCTGCTGAACCGATGACGAACTCGCAGTACTGGGCCTCGATGTCGATGTTCGTCATCCTGTACTGTATGCAGGTGTCGATATCGGCCATCTTCAGTGTCGTGTCCATGCCTGCCCATCTGGCGACCTGGGATTCGTAACCGTCGGCCGCGACTATGCATTTGGCGTAGATCTCGATCTCGTCGCCCATGCACTTGGCCTTCACTCCGACGAGCTTGCCTTTCTTATCCCTGATCACACCTGTGCATCCGGTGCGCATCATTATCTTGGCGCCTGCTTCGGCGGCCTGTTCCGCAAGATGCTTGTCGAAAAGATGCCTCTCGAGGACATATCCGACCTCGGCACCTGCTTTGCTCTCATCGAGCTGGAAAGTGTATCCGCTGGGCGATTTGATTATCGCTCCGGCCATGTCCGCGCAGATCCATTTCGGATCGGGCTCGACGCCGACCTCGGCCAGCCATTTCTTTGCAACGCCTTCGGCGCATCTGAGCGGCGCTCCGATCTCGGCCTTCTTCTCCAGGAGTATCGTCTTGAGACCTCCGAGAGCACAGAATTTCGCGGCCATGCTGCCGCCGGGACCTGCTCCCACGACCACTATGTCGCAGTCGTATCTCATCAGGCCGCCTCCTTCGAAAGCGCCCCTACCGGGCAGATCTTGACGCATCTGCCGCATTTGTTGCAGTCGTCGTTGAATTCGAGAACGTAATCGTTGAGATAGATGGCGTTCTTCGGGCAGGAACCCACGCAGCCCCCGCAATGAAGGCATTTGTCATAGTTCACGATCATTGTTTCTTCACCTCTGAGTCAGGCCTCTGATCCTCGGGTACGATCATCGCTTCCTCGAGTTTCTTGGCCTCTTCCTTGTGCTTCTCCTTCCACTCGGCCAGCGGCATGGAGAACTTCTTCTCGACCTCGGCACGGTATTCCGGTCCGCTGTTGTATGCGCAGAACGGAATGACGCGGAGATCGGGCGTCGCGTAGTGTATGGAACAGCGCTCGACCCTGGACACATCATAGTTATACGAGTCCTGGAAGTGCATTCCGCCTATGTACATCATCTTCCACGAGAACTCCGCGAGGGTCTTCTTCGATTTGTCGCTCATGACGTCCTTCAGAACGCCGACGAGCTTCCTCTTGGTAAGACCGTCCGGGAGCTTGTCCCCATAGATGCATTTGTACATCAGGATGGCCGCCTTGGCCACGTAGTATTTCTTGAAACGCGAATTCTGGGCCTTGTCAGCCAGTTTGCTTATGCCCGTCGTGAATCTCTTGACATCGAGATACCTGGGCATCGGCGTCACTTTGCCGTTGTTGTCCTTGAAAAGGTACGTCGCGAGACCGCAGTGCGGGTGTGCCGTGAACGTGACCTTGTTCTGACCCATTATGACGGATGCGAATTTGGATATGGGTGCCACGACAGGCACGGGGTACCAATCCCCATCGGTCGTGTATCCCGTCTGCTCTCCCATGCATCTCGTCAGGTCCGTCAGGGTGAACCTTCCTTTCTCGAGTTCTTCGCGGGTTATCCTTCCTGTGAATGCAACTGGTTGATAGTTCACTCCGCGGACTATGTCGGAGTTATCGAATGCGAAGTCGAGGATCTTGCCGATCTGATTGTCGTTGACGCCACGGACAATGGTCGGGACCAGAACGACGGACGGCGGATGTTCCAGCTTCCTCAGGTTCTCGAGGACCTTCAGTTTGATGTTGAACATCTTCCTGTCCCTCGCCTGCAGATAAACGTCGTCGCTGACACCGTCCAATGACAGGTATATCGTGTTCAGACCGGCCTCTTTGGCCTTCCTGCAGAAATCGACGCTCTTTGCGAACTCGATTCCGTTCGATGCGACCTGCACCTGCGCGAACTTCATTTCCTTCGCCGCCTTTATGACATCGAAGAATCTGGGATATATCGTCGGCTCGCCTCCGCTGAACTGCACTGCGGTGCATCTGATCGGCTTTTCGTCGCGTAGCATCTTCAGCATGGCGATGACCTCGTCGTAGCTGGGCTCGTAGACGAAACCCGCCTGGTTCGCATTAGCGAAACATATCGGGCAGTTCATGTTGCATCTGTTCGTCAGATCGATGTTCGCCAGGGCAGTGCACGATTTCATGCACACCTTCTGGTTGTCGATCATGATGGATACATTGGACTCGGATGCGTCTTTGCTGACCGTGTCATCCGGATTGATAAGTCCGATGCCGTCCTGGGCGTATTCCTCCGCTTTGAGGTACATCTTCGCGTCGGACCATATCATGCTGTCGAACTCGCCGTGTTCCGGACATGTCTTCTTCGAGAAAACCTTCCCGTCCTTCTCGTAGTACTCGGCTTCGAGCATCTTGCCGCACTCAGGACAGATGGACCTCGTCTTCTTCGGAAGCCCCTTCTCGTTGGCGTATTCTGTGATAGTTCCTGACATTGCATCCACTCTTATACTGGATGGAAAACGGCTAACCGATTATAACGTTTGCCTATATTTATGGCTTAAATAGGTATATCAAACGCTGTTTTGGCAGCGCAATCAACGACATCCGCAATTAACTGTAACTCTCCGCTTATAACAGCTGTCCGCCGGATTTCTCGGGTATGCTTTCGAAAATACGCTCGCGCGGACCGCTCAGAGGATCGAGGTCCGGTCAGATGCCCTTCGCCCTCGTCGCGGTGACTTTGCTCCTGTTGGGATCCGCCTACGGGGTCGTCTACGCGTCGATAGAGATGTCCGAGGACAATGCGGAGGACGCCGCCGACGAACTGATGTCCATAGGCGACGGGATAGACGACACCAAGAAGTACGTCGAATCGTCGCTCGGAAGGATCATAAGCGAACTCGGCAGGGCCGAAACGGGAGGCACCCTGACCGACAGGCTCAGATCGTTCGACGGCCGCGTATCATCGTGGATGTCCTCGACGTTCCCGATGAAGGACCGCGGCATTACCGCGTCTCTGGTCGATTATGACATCGATCTCGGCGTAGAGAATCTAAGACTGTCGTCCGGTGATGCCCTCGCCGATGACAGCAGAGCATCGTATCTGAAGGCGACGGGGACCGTGACCGTCGATTACATCTCATCCGCTGGCACTACGCAGAAGACGCTGCAGATATCTGCGGACGGGACGTCGGGTCTTCCGTTCATCGTGGAAAGCGCTACAAGATTCGAATTATCGTCGTCAGGGGACGCATCCGCCCTAACACAGCTGATGACGTACCAACTCTCGTCCTTGGCCCAGCAAAGGGTCCTGAACGGCTACGGAGCCCTTTCCGAGGGCGGAGAAAGGGGCACGAGGTCGATACTGACCGAGAAGGACGTGAACGATGCCTTCTCCAATGCTCTGAAGATCATCGAAACACTGTGCTTCCGCAGCAACGGAGAGAACGACGGCGATATCGTCTCGGCCGACGGCGTGGACGCGGCCGACCTCATTCTCACACCCAACGGCTATTACGAGATCGATCTCTCTACAGTGTACTCCCAGACGCTGCTCTCGCTCCTGGATCTCATACTTCTCAGATGGTGCGACCTGTTCTTCGGAAAGGAGATCCTGGAAGTGATAGACGGTGTGAAGGATGCATTCAGGAATACGATCAACGCTCTGTCGCAGTTCTTCGGAGGAAAAGGCGAAGAGATGAATGCCGTCCCGTACCTGAAGGACGTCATCACCAACAGCGGCATGGACTCGGAATCGATGAGGAGGCTGTTCTCGGACCCGTCCTTCGAAATTAAGGTCTCCGGGACCGATTACGTCGATGTTGACGGCACCGTCATCCGCATCGACGATTTCTCCGTATCGGCGGAGTATCCGAACGCGGACCTCTTCGGATGGCACGGGTGGAACGACTTCGTGAAAAGATATCACGGCGACAGGAACGACACCATGGAAACGATGAGGAACGTCCTTAAATCCGTGGCCGTCGGGATATCATCGGATTTCGGTACCGTAAGGGTGCATGCGGACGAATTCGACGGCGAGTCATTCGCCGACGGATTCTCTAGGTCGCTGACAGATGCTCTTAACAGCAAATGGAGCGAGACGCTCCGCGTCTTCGAAGGAGGTATAAGGTCCGAGACGATATCGGATCCGCTCTTTGTAGCGATGTTCGACGAGATCGAATCGAATTCCGATGCAATATTCGGCATATCTTCATTCAGTGACGGGATGAGGTCGGAAGTCGAAGCAGGCATCAGATCGCACATTTCCGAGAAATACGGCAGCATCCTCGACGAATCTGTCATCGCCGATATGGTCGACGGGGTTATGTCGTCGGGACAGACCGACGCGGCCGTATCGACGCTGAACGAGGCTGCGGAGAACAGGATGGATGTTTTCGAAGAAATGCTGACCGACGTCCCGAAGAGCAACAGATCCCTCATCAAGGATGCAATGGCGGAAACTGGCAAGATGGCATTCGGACAGCTGAATGTATTCGATAAGATAAAGGGCACATCATCCGCAATGTGCCAGGAGATGATCGGAAATCTTGAGATGAATTCCAGATCGGGCGTCATCGACCTTAGCGGCGAGGACAGGTTCCTCCTTTACGACGATGATATGAACCATTACGAGGAATTCGTCAGCATATCGGACGAATACAGAACATCCGTGAAAATAGTCACACCTGACGACAACACCGGAAAATGCTGCCACACGGTCGGTATAGAGGAGATTGGTCTCACGCCGTACACTTCAGTGTTCACTGTGAAGTTCAAGGCTGATGTGAGATACGAACTGAGATCGACGTCATTCATACTCGATGCCATCGGCTCGTACGATTCCGCCATGAGCGACGGTTTCGCCGTCGATACGGTGTTGGATATACCCTGCGTGAGCGGTTGGGCCCTGGCCGGCGTGGAATACCCGTCGAGCACTAACATCCTAGAAGAGCTCTGGAATCTTCTCCTGAAAGCGATATCTCCTCTCCTGGATCCACTACGCGAGATATACGGCGCGATCGAGGACCTGTTCGACATGTGCAGCACGGCGATTATGGAGGTGTCTGCGTATGTGTCGGATCTCGTGACGAGATTCTACGAGACCGTTAGCAGACCTCTGGAGATATTGCAGGGATACGTCGACGACGGTCTGAGCGAGACCCTCTCCTGGATAGTGAAGTGCTTCGACATAGGACTCGCGAAGCAATCCGTGACCTTCTGCATATTCGGCCTGAATCTTACGGTCGAGACGAAATTGGCGACGCTGCTGAAGGATACGAAGACACTGCTGAAACTTACGCTGGCGGGGTGTGTGGGCGATACGAAATTCAAGGCCTTCGCCGAGATACGCGAGAACAAGAAGGACGGTTATATGGTCAGAGGCGGAGGCAGTTTGGACGGGAAGGAATGGAACCTGTCCATGACCATCGACCCTCTGATGAAGTTCGGGAAAAGGCTCGTCACCGCGAATGGAACGATAAGAGGAGTTGACTTCGACGTCACAATGCCGGAACTGGTCCAATACGATGAGTTCGAGGCCAAAGTATCGGACATACCCGGCGTCGGTGCGCTGCTGTCCAACATCCCGCTCCCGATACCGGGTATGAAGGGAACGATCGATATGGGATTCGATCTCAAGTACAACCTTCCGGTCGGCACCGGGATCATGATCAACGAGTTCGAATCCAACCCAGAAGGGGACGACAGCGGTGCGGAATGGGTCGAGATCTACAATGCGACCTCAAGGCCCGTCTCCCTGAGCGGATACATGCTCGTGCCCAACAGCAACGAGAGCAAAGCTACCGTCATAACAGGAACGACCGTCGGAGCCTGGGACAGGACCGTCATCACGTTCGACAAACAGTGCCTGAACAACACAAAGAACGGAAAGTTCGGAGGGGAGCGTCTTACCCTTTATGATCCGGAGGGCAACAAGGTGGACGAGACGCCTTGGAAGAAGGACACATACAACAACAGCCTCACATGGCAGAGATCTGCGGACGGCTCCTCGAAATGGGAACTGCTCGAAGGCACTCCCGAAGGGAAGAACGGCGGCGTCATAAAGACCGGGGCGTTCGTGAAGACGTTCGTCATCGATTGCCTGGCGAAAGCAGGCGAGGCGGCGTTCGACGAGCTCGGGAATCACCTTACGAGCGTGGACGACATATCGAGGCTGCTGCAGCGTACGCTGGAATTGTTCATAGAATACACGATAGAGAAGATCGCGGACTGCATCGTCAGCGCGTCTGTATTCATTGAGCTGGAGATAACGGACTATACAGAGAGCCAGCATAACGGTATCAGACTGTCGCTGGAGATGGATTCGAATCTCGTCAGAGAGGGTATCAAATGGCTGATCGGACAGACGGGGATGCTCGCCGACATGATGGGCGGAGCATCTTGCGATGATCCCGTCGACTTGCTTTGCGAGAACATATACGTCCGCAGCACCGTCTACACCGGGATCGGAGCCCCCAGATTCCTGAACAATGCCGCCGGAACGACCGTAACGGTCGGCCTTTCCGCGGCCGTTAATATATCTGGCATATGCGGTCTGTTCGGAAAGGAGCAGGGCGAATGGAAAGCAGAGATAGGCATAGTGATGGAGGACATACCGAGCTCGATTGTGCCGAAGATGCTCAAGGCAGACGACAGCAAGAAGACCGATCTTTGGCTCATGAGGTTCTCGTTCGGATCGGCGTCGTAAATCGAGAACCTGCGCCTTCCCGTCGCGCGCCCGCCTAAAGATTTATAGACGGGAAGGCATAACTCCGGTTCATGGTAGCAAGGTCTTACAGGATACCGACGGTGCTCTCTGCGGACGAGCTCATGGACAAAGCGTTCCACAGGGCGTCCAAGATAACAGTCAACGGCACGAATGCCCTCGATGGGAAGAAGAAGACCACGCTCGCCAAGATAACGGCATCCGGGGATATCATCAAAGATACGTTCGACAGCTACGTCAAGAAATTCCCCAGGATCGAGAAGGATGAGGATTTCTTCCCCGAACTCGTAGACCTCGTTATCGGAATCGACCAGTACAAGAAATCGCTCGGAGCGATGAACTGGGCATCTAACAAGACCGAGAGGCTCAAGACCGAGGCCCTCAGGAACATCAGACGCTCCAAGGACGGATCCGTGATAGATTCCGTGAAGAACGGCTTCTACGGAAGACTCTCGTCCATAATCAAACAGGTCTCGAAGGACCTCGATTTCCTCCAGGAATGCAAGAACAAATTCAGATCGCTCCCCGCGATCGATTCGCATGTGGCGACGGTCGTCGTGGCCGGATTCCCCAACGTCGGAAAGAGCAAGCTCGTCACCGAGCTCAGCACCGCGACGCCGGAGATAGCCCCGTATCCGTTCACCACCAAAGGCATCGTCATCGGTCATATCGAGGACGATTGGAGAAAGTTCCAGATCATCGATACGCCGGGGCTTCTCGACAGGAATCTCAGCGAAAGGAACGACATCGAGAAACAGGCCATCCTCGCGCTGAAATACCTCACGCATGTGATACTCTTCGTGCTCGACCCGTCGGAGACCTGCGGATACTCCATTGAGAAACAGGATGCTCTCCTCGAATCAGTAAAGAAAGGATTCCCCAACGTACCGATCATAGTCGCCGAGAGCAAGTGCGACATACTCAAGACCGGGAGCGGCAACCTGTTCTTCTCGGCCGAAACAGGAGAGAACATGGAAACGCTCCGCAGCCTCGTCTTAGGCGAGCTCCGCAAGATCAGATTCGAGGAACCGATCGAGGACGAGGAGTGAAATGGTCCACAAGGTAGCCTTCAGCGAAGAGATGGGGGCCTACTTCTCAGATCTCTCAAAAAGGAACGACAAATGCTACTCCATTGCCAGGAGCGCGAGGAGCAGAGGACGCGACCCCGAGACGAGGGTGGAGATACCCCAGGCGGAGGATCTCGCATCCCGTGTAGAGAAACTTCTATCCGATTACGATGTCGAAGGCGTCGCCGATGACATCAGGAGACTTACGGAAGAATACGGCAACAGGGAGATAGTCGCCCTGATGGTCGCCAAAGAGGTCTCCAAGAGACCTGCAAAGACCAGAGAGATCGCACTCGACAGAGCAGTGAGAGTGGGTCTTGCGGTGATCACCGAAGGGATACTCGTCGCCCCGCTCGAAGGAATAGCTCAGACCAAGATCAAAACGAATGCCGACGGCAGCGATTACGTCGATCTCATTTTCGCAGGACCGATACGTGCCGCAGGCGGTACCGGACAGGCAATGAGCGTCCTGATAGCCGACGTTGTCAGGCAGGAGCTGGGCATCGGCAAATACATCCCGACGCCGCAGGAAGTTGACAGATTCATCGAGGAAATACCTCTCTACAAGCAGTGCCAGCACCTCCAGTACACTCCGACCACCAAAGAGATACAGCTCATAGTAGGAAGGTGCCCGGTCTGCGTCGACGGCGAAGGGACGGAACGCGTGGAGATATCCGGATTCAGGGATCTCCCCAGGATAGAGACCAACCAGGTCAGGGGAGGAGCGTGCCTGGTCATAGCAGAAGGTATGTGTCAGAAGGCCGCCAAACTTAAGAAGCACGTCGACAAGCTGAAATTGAGCGGCTGGGAGTTCATGGACGAGTACCTGGCCGGAAAGAATGTCGTCACGGATTCGGCGACGGAGAAGAGGGTCGTCAAACCCTCGGATAAGTATCTCAAGGATCTTGTTGCCGGCCGTCCGATCTTCGGACACCCCTCCAGGATCGGAGCGTTCAGGCTCAGATACGGAAGGGGAAGAACGTGCGGTCTCGCATCCCTGGCGTACAATCCCGCCAGCATGTACATGCTGGACGAGTTCCCTGCCCTCGGCACGCAGCTGAAGATCGAAAGGCCGGGAAAGGCCTGCGTGGTGACGCCCTGCGACGAGATAGAGGGGCCGATAGTCCTTCTCAAGAACGGCGATGTCGTGCAATGCAACACAAAAGAGGAATCGATCGCGGTTCGCAAGGAAGTGTCAGAGATCATCGACTGCGGCGAGATCCTCATCCCGTTCGGAGAGTTCTGCGAGAACAACCATTTCCTCGTCCCGTGCGGATATCCGCCGGAGTGGCACAAACTGGAACTGAAGGCCAAGGGCGAACTTCCGGATGATTGGGCGGACCCGACGTGGGAGAGGGCACTTCAGATGTCCCGCGAGATCGGCGTCCCGCTGCATCCGAAGTTCAACCTGTTCTGGTCGGATGTCCCGATTGAAAAGCTCGCTTCTCTGAGATCATACATATTGTCATGCGGCAGGATGGACAACGGCTGCCTGCACATCAAAAAGGATGCCGTTCAGAAGAGAACGCTCGAGGATCTCGGCGCTCTGCACAAGGTCAGGGACGGCGACATCATATTGGAGAAATATGCCGTCCCGCTGATATCCGGCCTCGGTCTGGAAGAATGTGATGGCAAGATCGCGGATAAGACTCCGTTCACCGGCGGTTCCTCGTTGGAAGCTGTCAGCAGCTGTATGGGATTCGAGGTCCGCGCCAGAGCCTGCACCAGGATAGGTACCAGGATGGGCAGGCCGGAGAAGGCCAAGGACAGAAGGGCCAACTCCGGATTGATACACGGGGTGTTCTCGGTATCGGACTCGCCGGACTTCAAGAAGGACGTCGTGACCACTGTCGCCGTTGCAAGGGATTCCAAGAATTACGACAAGAGCACAAGGGAATCCAAAGGACTGAACGTCGACGATAAAGGCTGCATCATAGTCGGCGTCGGAAGAAGGGTGTGCCCAAAATGCGGCGTCACGACATTCCGCACATGGTGCAGGGACTGCAACGTCCATACCGACATCGTCGAGGTGCCGTCGAGCGGCAACGGGTTCAACAAGTCCACGGAACACATCGACATAGACAAGGAATACAAAAGCGCCCTCGAGATGCTTGGAATAAACAGCATGAGCGAGGTCAAGGTCCTCGATAACCTGATATCCAAGACCAGGACGCCGGAGGCACTCGAGAAGGCCATACTCAGGGCGAAGAACGACATCATCGTATACAAGGACGGGACGGTCCGTTTCGATATGACCGACATACCGCTCACGCATTTCAGACCGAGAGAGATCGGCCTTTCCATAGAGAAGGCACACGAGCTCGGATACACCCACGACATGGACGGGAAGCCTCTGACAGACCGGGAGCAGATATGCGAACTCAAGGTCCAGGACGTCATACCCAACGTCGACTGCGGGAAACATCTGGTGAAGGTCGCCCATTTCATAGACGACGAATTGGAGAAATTCTACGGCATGGAGAGGTTCTACAACATAGAATCGCCGGACCAGGTGATCGGGCAGCTGGGGATTGGTCTTGCTCCGCACACGTCCGGAGGGATCCTCTGCCGCATAATCGGATACACGAATGCATGCGGATGCTTTGCCCATCCTTTCTTCCATGCCGCGAAGAGGAGGAACTGCGACGGCGACGAGGACTGCGTTATGCTGCTCCTCGACGGACTGATCAACTTCTCCAGGGCATACATACCCGAAAGGAGGGGCGGGCTGATGGATACGCCGCTGGTCCTGACGACCAGATTGGATCCGAATGAGATCGACAAAGAGGCACATAACGTCGACTGCCTCAGAGAATACCCGCTGGAGCTGTACAGGGCGGCGATGGAGCTGAAGGATGCCAAGGAGATCGAAAAGAGCATGGATCTGATCGCCGGACGCATCGGCACGAACGCCCAGTACGAAGGGCTCGGGTTCACGCATGACACCAAAGATATCTCTGAGGGCCCGATACATTCCGCTTATACGACATTGGAGACGATGATGGACAAGATGACCGCCCAGCTGGAGCTGGGAAGGATCATACGTGCGGTGGATGAGAAAGATGTCGCGACCAAGGTCATCGACAAGCACTTCATGCCGGATATGGCAGGGAATCTCAGGAGCTTCTCCACCCAGACGGTCAGATGCACTAGATGCGGAGAGAAGTATCGCAGGATACCTCTCGACGGGAAATGCACCTGCGGGAACTCGCTTAATCTGACGGTGCATGAGGCAAGCGTCAAGAAGTACCTGCAGATATCGCAGAACGTCTGCGAAAAGTACGGTCTGTCGGATTACACCAAAGAAAGAGTGGACATTCTCGGCATGAGCATGGATTCCCTGTTCAACAACGACAAGATCAAGAAGTGCAAACTCACAGACTTCTTCTGAAAAGGATGATAGGAGGGGTGTTGCCCCTCCGGGAAATGTTTTTACAACGCAGCGACGGCTTCGCCGAAATCCTTGGCCTTCTGGGAAAGGATCTCGATCGCTTTGCCGAGCACCTGCTCGGCCGTGAGCGAACCATCCGTCTCGTACTTGAACACGAAGTTCTTGTCGTCGCCGGTGATGGTTATCGCACCTTCGTCGCAGGATTCCACGCAAGCCATGCAAAGCGAACATCCCATGGGGCGTTTCGCGACAAGCTTGCCGTTCTCGACCTCCAGGATCTTCTTGGGGCACAGTTTGGCGACTGCCTCGGGCGAAGCGATCTTCCCGTTGTCGATCTTGATGACGGGGAGGTACTTGTAGCCGACGCCGTTCGCGACCTGCCACTTCACATGCTGTTTCGCGGTGCCCATTACTGCATGGGCGTAGATCAGAACGGACTGACCTGCCGCGAGCTCGACGATCGGGATGTCCTCGTCCTTGACCTTCAGGTCAGGACTGCCGAGCGGCTCGAGGTCGCCAGAGAGGACCGTGCACGGCCCGTGTTTATTGAGGCTGTACATGATCTCGCAGCTGGGGCATCCTTCGCCGCCGCAGACACATTTGTCCTTGAAACCGAAGAGCGTGTAATCCGTAGGTACCGGCACCATGCCGAGCCTGTGAGCGATGATCTCGTCGAACAAGGGCGTGATACTCTCGCATTCCTTACCGTCGACATCGATGGGACCGAGGTGGAACTCCACCTTGTCGATCGCCATCTTCGGGATGTCCGTCAGCATGGTCCTCCTGAGAGCGTTAGCCATGGCGGGAGTGGTGTTCTTGAGCAAGAACGAGGCCTTCCTCTCTGCCATTTCGATTATCTCGATTTCCATCGTCAGGCCTCCTCAGACCCTGCGCCCTCTGCGTCCGCCCTTCTTTTTGGTACCGTCATGTGGCACCGGAGTGACATCTTCGATGCGTCCGATCTTAAGACCGGCCCTTGCGAGAGCACGGATGGCCGCCTGAGCGCCCGGACCGGGCGAAGTGGATCCGTTGCCGCCGGGTGCACGTACTTTGACGTGGATACCGACGAACTCTTTCTCCTTCGCGACATCGGCGACCTTCTCGGCCGCTTTCTGTGCCGCATATGGCGAGGACTCGTCCTTTGCCTGTTTCACGACCATTCCGCCTGTGGCTTTGGTGATCGTCTCTGCTCCGGTGATGTCGGTGAGCGTGATCATGATGTTGTTGTAACTGGCGTAGATGTTGGCTATTCCCCATTTTGCTGTCATTACTGGTCACCCTCCTGTGTCTGGGCATCGTCGACCGTCATTCCGGCCGCTTCCGCGTCCGCTTTGGCCTCGGCAGCCTTCTTCGCAGCTTCCTCCGCCTCTTTAGCCGCATTGGCCTGGGCGTTGATCGCTGCCTGCTCTGCCGATATCCTCATCGGGTGCATCTCGTCGTTGAACGGTGATGCGGGGTCATACTCGACGGACGACTCCTCGAGCCTTGTGACGATGTATCCGGGGACCGTTACGCGGTGCCCGTTCATGAACACATGTCCGTGCGTGATCATCTGCCTCGCCTGGCCGATGGTGCTTGCCATGCCTTTCTCGAAGACGATGGTCTGAAGCCTGCGCGAGAGGATGCTCTCCTCGTTGAGCGTAAGGATGTCGTTGAGCGTCGCTCCCTCTACGGGAAGGACTCCCATGCGTCCGCACTTCGAGATAAGGGCCTCGGTCTCGACCTTGGCCTGCGCCTCTCCGCCTCTGAGACGGGCCTGAAGCTCCCTGGACTGTCTCCTGAAGTTCCTCAGGATGGTCTGGGCTTTCCAGATCTCCGTCTTGTTCTTGAGGCCGTACTGGTTGACGAGGACGACCTCTGCTTTGATCCTCTCGCCCTGCCACGGGTGGGAAGGCGTATCATAAGACTTGCGTGAAAACTTTGGATCTCCCATTCAAATCACCTCATTGCGTCTTTGCGGGTGCGGGCTGGTTCCTGTTCTTAGAAACTCCCATCGTGAGACCCTTTCTTCCGTTGGACCTTGTTCTCTGACCCCTGACCTTGTGGTGCGTCTCGTGCCTGACACCGCGGTAGCAGCGGATCATCTTCATTCTGTTGATGTCGTCCTTCTGCGTGAGCTCGAGCTCGTTGCCGATAAGGTGCATGTCCGCGCCTGTCTCGTAATCGAGCTGCCTGTTGATGGCCCACTCGGGGGCGTACTCCACGTAGGTCGTTACAAGCTTCTCTAACTCGGCGACCTTGTCGTCCGGGAGGGAACCGATCTTGACCGTGGGGTCCACGGCTGCTTTCTTAACTACTATCTGAGCGACCCTCTTTCCGACACCCTTGATCTGCTGGATGCCGATGACGGTCCTCTTCTGACCGTCGATATCGCTGTTCGCGATACGGACGATGAAGTTGAAGTTCTCATCTTCAGCTGGTTTTGCATTGCCTTTTTTAGCTGCCATATTCTTCCTCCGTAAATGTTCCCGCGAAGGGAAGTACCCAAGCACATGCCTCACGCGCTCCGACAAAAGAGCCGTGTGCTGCGCTCTCAGACACCGCACGCGTACGTGCGCTGAGTTTACGGCAGGGCGAGGATTCTGTTCTCCTTATTAAAGGTTAGCATAAGGGGACGTAATAATACGCACGATTAGAGAGAGTAATAGTGCCGAAGACCGGATTCGAACCGGTGAACTCCTGCGAGAACAGATCTTGAGTCTGTCGCCTTTGACCAGGCTTGGCAACTTCGGCAGTCGATACATCCGTAAACGCGGATTGGTAATAAACCTATTGAGCGATCTTCTTGGCAGTATGCGATCATGCGGCCGCCGTCAATCGGACGGCGATGCAGTCCTGTCGAGTTCGCGTTTCATCCTCTTCGGCGAGAAGAGAACGGAATCTATGAAGATGACCCAGCATATCTCAACGACTATGGATGCGGTCACCGGGAACAGGGCCGAGCCGAGATTCCCGCCCGCGGCGGTCACGACCGAGGTGACCAATGCTATCGCTATGCCCTTGTTCTTATAGGATGTCATCAGAACGTCCGTGACCCTCTGGTCCCACGGTATGCCTGCCTTGCGCTCAATATACTCGAGCGAAAGACCGAGACCGAACGTCCTCAGGAAGGCGATCCCCATGAACGTCGCCAGGAGGCCGACGTCCGAGAAGAACATGTTCGCGGAAGCTCCCACAGAGAGGAACACCAGTGCGAATATGCAGAAGTTCAGGAAGACCGACATCGTACCGCGGTCTATCTCGATTTTCACGAGAAGACGCGAAACGATCATCGGAATGACGATGACCTCCACGACGGAGATGACGACCTGATCGATAGGTACCTGGGTCTGGAGTATGAGCCAGACTACTGCGGGTATGTATAATATGGATGCGAGATAGACGGCGATCGTCCCGCGTGTCGCATGGCCAACGTCGCCCTTCATGATATACGACAAAGGAACGACGGATGCGGCGAAAGGCGTGAGCGCGATGAATACGAGACCGATCTGATACGAAGTGCCGGCAAAGAAGAACGAGGCGATCAGCGGTATCGCGGACGCGACGATTATACCGAGGAACATCGCCCTTATGACCGATCTCTTCTCGGACAGTGGATTCAGACCCTTGTATGATATCCTGGAGAGCGAGACCGTCATCATGACGGCAAGGATGAGTATCGTCGCATTGCTGCGGATACCTGCATCGATCTGCGGGAAGTTATTCGTAAGCCCGAGGGCCAGAGCTACAACCAGCGCCAACGACATCATGAACGCGCTGCGTCCTAACAGATCCTTCAGCTTCACGCAGACGGGAAGGTCCGCCGTCTTATTTCATCCTACGCACTTGTGTCCGGCGGCGACCCTTCGTCAGAGCCGAACGCACTCGATTAATAGGACGTACCCTATCTGCGGAACGAACTGAGATGGAAGTGAAACCGGTAAAATCTGGATGGTACAATGCTTTCAGACCGTGGACGCTGCACGGAGCAGTGGTCCCGGTGGTGATCGGCGGTGTCGTCGCATATCATGACGGATACTGCGATTGGCTCATTCTCATACTCATTCTGATCGGCGCATGCCTTCTGCAGTCCGCCGCAAATCTTCTGAACACATACGGTGATTTCAAGAGCGGTCTGGATAACGCCGACAATCATTCTAGATCCCCGGAGCTCGTCACCGGCACGCTGAGACCGAAGAGCGTCCTCTATGCCGGATTGGGCTGTCTGGCAGTGACTGCTGCCATCGGCCTGGTATTGATCTGGCACATAGGATTCGGTATCCTCTGGTTCGGCCTTGCGGGGATAGCCGGTGCCGCATTCTACACCATCGGCCCGGCATACAAATATTACGGATTGGGGCAGCCGCTCGTCTTCGTTATGATGGGCATACTCATGCCGCTGGGGACATATTACGCATTGGCCGGAACGCTTACCTATGAGATACTTCTGATCGCTCTGCCGAATGCCTTCCTGATAACTGCGGTCCTTTCCGGGAACGAGCTCAGGGACTTCGTATCCGACAGGGACGCAGGCATAAGGACCCTGTCAGTCATCGTCGGTTACGACCGCGGAATGATGCTTTACAGAGCGTACAGCGTCCTTCCGTACATCATAACGGCAGTGTTGGTCGTATTCGGCATCCTGCCTTATGCAGCGTTGCTCGTATTCGTCTCACTCGTGCTCTGGTGGCCGCTGATCCAGAACAGCAGGAAGGCCAAGGACGACAAGCACTGCGGGTTCATGCTCGTGCCGCTGATGTTCAGGCTCAATTGGGTCTTCGGGGCCCTCCTGGCAATAGGTTATATCATCGGATACTATCTGCTGTGACGAAGATGACCGAGAAGGAGAGCATAGGGAACCAGTTCGAAGGGAAGAAAGAATACGTCGAGGACGTGTTCGAAGAGATCGCCCCATATTATGACAAGATGAACGGCATAATGTCAATGGGTATGGTCAAGGGCTGGCACAGATTCATGTTCAAGAAGGCCGGGGACATCTCCGGTATGAAGGTGCTCGACGTCGGCTGCGGCACCGGGGAGATATCCTTCATGGCCGCAGAGAAGGCGGGAGCGGACGGCACCGTCATCGGCGTGGATATCACGCCCGGTATGCTGGAGATGGCCAAGAAGAAGATGGCCGATCTGAAACTTCCGAAAGATGTGGATTTCCGCGTCGGGGACGCTCTCGCACTCGATTTCGAGAACGATTCGTTCGATCTGGTGACATCCGGATATATGCTCAGAAACGTCACGGACATACCGAAGGCCGTCGGCGAGATGTACAGGGTATTGAAACCGGGGCACAAGGTGGTCGTAGCGGAACTCGCGAAACCTAAGAACAGGGTGCTCCTTTGGGGATACAACATCTATGTCTTCAAGATCGTCCCCTGGTACGGGAGACATTACGACAAAGGAAAGACCATAGACGGGAAACAGCCCGCCTATGATTGGCTCACATCGTCCCTCGAGGGATTCCCCCACGGCGACGATATGGTGAAGATATTCAGGGAAGCAGGTTTCTCCGACGCGAGATTCTACAGCAAATCATTCGGAGCTGTGAACATCTACGTCGGAACGAAACCTCTGTGAATCAGGGGAGAGTCGTTATCTCCCCTTTCTTTCCGCCTATGTAGACCGTATGCTCGGCCTGCGATACGCAGCCTTTCTTCGCCTCTACAAGAAGAGCGTAGCTGGATACCAGTCCGTGACGGATCAGTTTGTTGATCTTGATCGCGGCCTTTGGGTCGTCGCAGCTCCTGGCGCAGAACGGGAAGGATGAGAATTCCTCCTTCAGATAGTTGAAGAAGTCCTCGAGCTCGGGATCCGCCAACGGACGCTCCCTGAGTATGCGGCAGATGTTCCCCGGACGTCCGGAGACGATCATCCCCTCGCCATTGGTTGCGAAAGGCTCGCAAGCGATTATCATTCCGGCTTCCAGCTTATCGGTGTTGCCGTCATCGTAATTCGGTATAGAGACTCCGGCGTGAAGGTTGTAGGCCTTTATCTGATGTCCCGTAAGGTTCTTGATGGGTTTGAACCCGTCCCCCTCGATGGACATAGAGACTGCTGTGCCGATCTCATTGATCGGGCACCCCTCTCCTATGAACTCCATGACCGTGTCGCGGGCCTTCTTGGAGCTGTTGATGAGATCGGCATACCTGTGCGTGCCTACTTCGACAGTCCCGGCGGTATCGCCCACATACCCGTCTAACTGAGCCCCGCAGTCCACCTTGACAACGTCCCCGATATCGAAGATCGTCTTGTCATTGGGGGACGGCGTGTAATGGGCCGCTATCTCGTTGATACTTATGTTGCAAGGGAATGCAAGTTTGCAGCCGTGAGCTCTGATGTAACCCTCGACCTCCTCGGCCACATCGAAGAGCTTCACGCCCTCCGCGACCATGGACATCCCCTTCTCTCTCGCTTCGCCGGAGATCCTCCCCGCTTTGCGAAGCTTCTCCAATTCATCTGATTTAAGCATTCAGAACATCCTCTATCTGCTTCTTTGAAATTGTACCCTGACGGATGACCTCTACTTTGTCATCTGCAATCCAAACGATGGTCGACGGCTTTCCGAGCGAACAGGGGCCGCTGTCGAGATATGTCTTAACCTTGTCGCCGAAATCATCCACGGCTGCTTCGATGGAGACGGCATCCGGATGCGAATGGAGATTCGCGGATGTGGCCACTATAGGGCCGGCGCGCCTGGCAAGTTCCAATGCAACCTTGTTGTCCGGGATGCGTATGCCGACCTTCTGCGACATCGCAGTCACGATATCGGGAACACCGGGATCCTTCCTGGTGATGATCGTAAGCGGTCCTGGAAGGAACGCATCGATGAGCTTCTCTACCGGGCGGGTAAGAATGGCTATATTCTCGACCATATCCTTGTCGGCCACAGCGACCGACAGCGGCATATCGAACGGCCTGTTCTTAGCCAGGTAAAGGTTCTTTATCGCCTTCTGGTTGAAAACATCGGCAGCGATACCATATACAGTCTCTGTAGGATAAACGACAAGATCCCCGTTGCCGATATCCTCGACAGCATGCATAATGTTGTCAAGCGTAGCGGCGTCGATCTTGTTATCACACTTCAATACCCTCATTTCAATTCCCCATCATCATACGAAGTCCTTTTTCGATCTGTTCTCTTCCGCCTCTGTCAACAGAGGGGCCGTGCCCGGGATAAAGTCCCATGCAGTCTATGTTGGAAAGCCTCTCGAGAGAACGCAGAAGCATTTCCGATGACCCTGTGGGATGGACAGTATTCCCGACCCCGCCTACGAAGACAGTATCCCCGGAGAATAACGAACCAGTGGTCTCGTCGAAAAGACAAATGCTCCCGATCGTATGTCCGGGGGTCTCTATGACAACGAGCCTGTGACCCCCCAGATCAAGGATCTCCCCCTCCCTGAGATCGACCACATCCATGGGTTCGATCTTACCGCCAAACTTGGTACCGAGAGTGGATTCCGAATCTCCGCTTCTGAGCGGCTCGGCATCCTTCGCTCCGGCGAATACCTTCTCGGGGGAGAATTCCCTTATCATCCTTCCGAGACCGCCCACGTGATCGTAGTGGCGATGTGTGAGGATGATATAATCAAGATGCCGGCCGTTAAGCTCGGATCTTATGGATGAGATCAGCGGATCGGCGTTGAAACCGGTACCGGTGTCGATCAATGCTGTCTTGTCGGCTCCGGTCACAAGATAGATGTTGGAGTCGAAGAGAACGACAGGATCGATCTGCTTTATGGTCATCGAGAAATGCTACAGTACAATCCTATATAACCTATTTGTTCAGAAAGAACGGCCAGTCTGAAATCATAATGAATGGAATAAGAGAAATTCAAGAATAAGGTGTTTCCAGAGGATGAGATAATTTTTCACACGCAACCTGTTTAACTGCTAGACCACACCCCAGCGACGTCAAAAGAACGTTAGTAAGCGCAGGCTGAACACCTCGGAAACCCTCGGTGCTTACACCCCACTCCTATCAAACTCATCATTTATGAGTGTTCTATGGGTACCTCTTTTTCAAGATGGCTTCGGGCTTAGATGCTTTCAGCCCTTATCCACTTATCGCGTGGCTGCTCAGCGATGCCCTGCCGGACAACTGATCAACTAGAGGCGACGAACCCCTGTTCCTCTCGTACTAAAGGGTCCTTCTCGTCAGGTACCTACACCTCCATCAAAAAGCAACAAAACTGTCTCGCGACGTTTTAAACCCAGCTCACGATCCCTTTTAATGGGCGAACAACCCCACCCTTGGCAGCTGCTGCACCACCAGGATAGGGAGAGCCGACAGCGAAGTAGCAAGCCACGAGGTCGATATGAACTCTTGCTCGTGACAACTCAATTATCCCCAGGGTAATTTTTCTGACATCAATCACCCCCATTCAGGAGGTTGATTGGTTCGCTAGGCCATAGTTTCCTATCTCCGAACCCTATTGTCTGGTTCCGAGTCAAGCTAGCTTTTACCTTTACATTCTTAGGTAGATTTCTGACCTACCTGAGCTAACCTTTGGGCGCCCTTGTTATCTTTTTGAGGGCGTGGCGCCCCACCCGAACTGCCTGCCTATAGCTGTTCCTCCGAAGAGGTGAGTGGTAAAAATTCGCAAGGGCGGTGTTTCATCGATGTCTCGGAGAGATGCTAGCGCTCCTTCCTGGGTAACGGCTCCCGCCTACCCTACACATGCAAATTCTTATAACAACAACAGGTTGCAGTGAAACTCCATGGGGTCTTCGCTTTCAGATGGAGGGGTCTGGATTGTGCACCAGACTGATTGTTTTCACTAGCGTCAAGGCGGGGACAGTAGAACACTCGTTGAGCCTTCATGCAAGTCGCCAATTAAGCGACAAGGTATTACGCTACCTTAAGAGGGTCATAGTTACCCCCGCCGTTTATCGGTCCTTCGTTCCGTTGAAACAGAATTTCAGATGCCAACACTGGGCAGGCTTCGGCCCCTATACACATCCTTTCGAACTAGCAGCGACCTATGTTTTTATTAAACAGTCGGTGCTCTCTTGTCACTGCGACCAGTAGCTCTCACTACTGGCACCCCTTATCCCGAAGTTACAGGGCTAATTTGCCGAGTTCCCTCGCCTAGATTATGCTAACACGCCTTAGGCTACTCACCTAGGGACACCTGTGTCGGTTCTTGGTACGATTAACACGTCTGACTCCATATCCGTTTTCACGGAAGCCAGGAATAGTCGGAAGTGAGCCTACGCTCACCTGATCACATATTTAGCTCCTTCTCACCATTACGGTTCTTCAGAGCCTTCGATGCTTCAATACAATGGCTATTGTACTCCAACGATCCCGACCTGTCGGGATATGGACAAAGGACGTGCTAGTACTGGAATATTAACCAGTTTCCCATTCGATAACTTCGATTAAGAGTTACCTTAGGATCGACTAACCCTTGG
>CAZXIY010000011.1:0-24123 GCA_964640935.1 uncultured Methanomassiliicoccales archaeon | reverse complement strand
TCGGATGAGAAGTTCCGCATGACTCGTATCTCCCCGAACTCCGATATGGTCGGGAACACTATAGACCATCTTGCAGTCGAGGCGTGCACGGGTACGAAGATCATTGCTGTCAAGAACCGTCATGGGTGGACCTACGATCCGGACGAGTCGCTGAAGCTCCGTGCCGGCGATGACATCATCGTCCGCGGTTCGGATGACGGATTCAACAGACTTGTTCAGTTCGCATCGGGCGGAAAGAAATGGGACTTCCCGGAACAGAACGAGGAGGGATCAGATGAATAAGGTCGAATCCATGCTGTTGGAACTCAAGGATACTTCCGAGTTCATGGTGGATCTTGCGTATTCGTCCCTTCTTTACAATAATACGGAGATAGCGGAAGAGGTCATCTTCCTCGAAGGGCAGATGGATGAGCTCAGCTCCGACATACAGGAGTATATCGTCAATTTGGGCAAAGAGCAGCCGGATGAGATCGCTAAATTCTCAGTGATCCTCAGACTGCAGATGGCCGCCGAGGATATAGCCAATGCTGCGGCATCCATTGCGGATGTGGTTCTCAGAGGTCTCGGGGACCACCCGGTCATACAGATGAGCATTCAGGAGTCGGAGGTCACTATAGAGATGGCAAAGGTGGCGGACGATTCGATCCTTTCAGGCAGGACACTCGGAGAGGCCAGGCTCGGAAGCCATTGCGGTATGTATGTGATCGCGATAAAGCGCGATAACAGATATCTGTACGGTCCCGACAGGAATACGAAGATCGTGGCGGGCGATGTTCTTATCGCAAGGGGTCCGGAAGAAGGGGCGGACTCATTCATCGCCATTGCTGACGGTTCGGAAAAAGAGCTCTGACATTGCGACGGAGATCAGAATTCATGTAAGGCCGTGCCTGGCTGAAGTATGAAAAGGGAAAACTGGTAGCCTCACGCAGATTCGAACTGCGGTCGCAAGATCCAGAGTCTCGCATGATTGACCACTACACTATGAGGCTATCAGGCGGTCTATTGCGGTCATGTTTTAATAATTTTCGGCTGGGTGTACTCTGTTGAACAACTAATCCTCGGCCACGACACATCCTGTGATGCTGATCATGACTGCCGCGATCATCTTGTGCATGTTGTTGGCCGGCATCTTCGGCAGGATGTTGAAAAGGGGACATAAAGTATGTCAAAACGTTGTTAAGGGGTTAGGCAACGGGGTGTTATGTCTCCTAACACTTCGAAGTTACGAACAACTGTTACGTATTTAACGTCTACATACTTCGTTAGTTATGAAGGAATTATATATTCATAATGAAGTTACTCTCCCAATAGGAGGAATTATCTGTGGTGGAAGAAGATACCAGTACACTTGCAGATCCCAATCATTTCGAAATTTACATCTCTGGTGCAAGATTGATACCCGTCACGGACACGATAAAGATCGAAGTCATGAGGTCATTATCGGCATCCGACAGGACGCTTGCAGATCTTTCAAGGATGTTAGATATACCGCTCTCGACCCTGTTCTCAAATTTGAACAAGATGGTCGACGAGGGATTGATAGAATCGTACTCTCACAGCGATGACAAGAGGAAGGTCCTCTATTCGCAGAGAGCGGCCAAGCTCATCGAGTCCAAAGCCCCGGAGCCGGATGTCGCGGAGGCTGCATCCAAGGTCATCAGGATGGCGTTAGGCAATTCGAAGAATTTCTATCGCGGTATCGTGACGTACGCCAATATGGCGACGTCCATATTGGGTCTGGACATAGGGCCTCTGTTCGAAAGGGCAGGGAGGCTCCTGGCGAACTATATGGCCGACGATCTGAAATGCGACAGGGTCGAAGAGCTGATCCCGAAGATAAGGGAATACGCATCATTGGCAATGATGCCGGAGGTCTCTGTATTCACATTCGTCCCGCTGACCATAGTGCTCCAGCTGGAGTATCAGGGGGCGGAGTCCTCGAATAATCTGTTCAGGTCGGCCATGGGTTTCATAACGCAGGCCATGACCAACCATACCGGTGTGACATACCATGTGACGTCCAAAGAGATATTCGGCGACGGGCATTCCAAGATGAAATTCGTCCTCGAACCGAATCAGACGGAGAAGGACAGAACGAGCGAGGTCCTCGGCAGCAAGCAGATCACGGTCGTGAATGCCGTTCCAGCCCAGTACTTCGAGGTCTATGCCACTAAGAGGGGCGTTCTTTACAATTCGAACGATACTCAGATCAAGATAATGCACGTCCTCGTGGATTCGAAGGAGGCAACGCTCTCGGAACTTTCGAGAAAGCTGTCCATATCGCAGTCGACGATATTCGCAAATCTCAATAAGATGGTCGATGACGGCCTTATCGTGTCTTGCGAGAACGAATCCGACAACAGGAAGGTCATTTATCGGGCGGCTGCAGCAAAATTCATGTCCCAGAAGGACGGGGACATCGGTTCACACGACAGAGCGCTCAATGTAATGAAGGGGGCGATCACTAACCCCAAGGACTTCTTCAAATGTATGTTCGAATTCCTTGTCTACGAGTCGGATATGCTCGGTCTCGATATATCCGATACGGCGACAGTGGTCGGGATGGCCTTCGCAAGCATAGTGGAAGAGGAGAACAATGGGAGCGGTGTGGAGAGTCTGATGTCCATGCTCACCAAGAACAGCGACTACATCGGTGCCAAATCGTTCAAAGTCGTTACCTACATCCCGCTCACCATAGAGATGCAATGTTATCTCGAACCCGTGGAATGCATTGCGTCCATGGTCAAGAAATTCTATGAAGGATTCCTGTCGATATTCCTTACCAACATGTCGGGTGTGGCCTACAAGGCCAGATCGGAATCGAAGATCGTCGACGGTGAGATGGTGTATCATTATGTCCTGGAATCTACGTCAATGGACAGCCTTCCCAACACTGTGACGAAATTCATAAAGATAAAGTGAACAAAAAGAAACTATTTCTCGGGGGATCTCCCCCCGAGGTTTACTGTTTAAGAGATTTTTCGATATTCGCGTAAATATCTTCGATGGAGCCCTCGTTCCCCATTATGGTCACGAGTTTTCCTTTCTTCTTGTAGTAGTCGATCAGGGGAAATGTGTTCTCGCGGTAGACCTTGAGTCTGTTGCGGACCGTGGATTCGACATCGTCGTCCCTCTGATACAGTTTGCCGCCGCATTTGTCGCAGATGCCTGCTTTCTTAGGCGGTTTGTTGGTAAGATGGTAGACCGCGTTGCAATCCGGGCAGGAGCGTCTCTTTGTGAGCCTGTCCACGAGAACGGCATCCTCGACGTCGAGATTGATGGCGGCGTCGATGTCGATGACCTCTGCAAGGGCGTCTGCCTGTTCGATAGTCCTCGGGAAACCGTCGAGAAGGAATGCGCCGTTAAGTCCTGCGATCTTCTCTTTCATCATTCCGATGATCACGTCGTTCGGAACGAGAGCTCCGGAATCCATGTATTTTTTGGCCGTCTTTCCCAGTTCTGTCTGGTTCCTGACGGCTTCACGCAGCATATCGCCGGTGGACAATCTGGTGAAACCTAGCCTGTCGCCAAGGATCTCCGCCTGTGTACCTTTGCCGGACCCCGGAGGTCCGAGCAGAATGATCTTGGATTTCATGACCCGTTATTCGGCGTGCTGTTTAAAGCGTTTGTCGTCGTCGAAGACGTATTGCGTAATCTACGTCGGAATATTGCTCCACGTTATTCTTGATACACAGGTCGTACGTCGGCCTCATACCCATGTTTTATAACTATCGTCGCGGTTTACTATTTTTGGTGGTTTAGAAGTGGACCAGAAGATTATCAGCGAGATTGAGAAGATCGTCGGGAAGGACGGATATTCAACAAAGACGGCGGACCTTTACACATACGGTTTCGACGCATCGATATTCCACAACACGCCCGACGTGATCATCCAGCCTAGGTCCACGGAGCAGGTTTCGGAGATCATGAAGATCGCGAATGCTAAGAAGATCCCGGTGGTTCCGAGAGGGGCCGGTACAGGTCTTTGCGGTTCGGCAGTTCCGATAAAGGGCGGGATCGTAATGGATATGAGCAGGATGAACAAGGTCCTGAAGGTCAGCGTAGGGGATCTCTGGGTGGATGTCCAGGCCGGTTGCGTGTACAATGCTCTTAACGAAGAGCTTGCAAAATACGGTTTCTTCTTCCCATGCTCACCCGGTTCCGCTGAGGCCTGCCAGGTGGGCGGAATGGTCGCCACCAACGCGTCCGGTATGAGAGCTGTGAAATACGGGGCGACAAGGGATTTCGTTCTCGGACTCACATTCGTCAGAGCCGACGGAGAGATAGTCCGTGCCGGGACCAGGACGATCAAGGACGCATCCGGATATCAGCTTGCGCGTCTCCTCTGCGGAAGCGAGGGAACGCTCGGCGTGATAACGGAGATAACATTCAAACTTACAACGAAGCCGCACGCATCGGCATCATGTCTTGTTGCGTTCGATTCGGTTCACGATGCTGGAAGATGTGTTTCGGCGATAATCGCCAAACCGCTCATACCGGCATCATGCGAGCTCATGGACAGTGTGTCTATCGAGGCCGTCAACAAATCCCAGGGGAACCCCCTTCCGGACTGCAAGGCCCTGTGCATAATAGAATGCGACGGCGAGCCAGAACAGGTCGAGAGGGATCTGAAGACAGTGGCCGAGATCGCCAATTCGGTCGGAGCGAAGTCTGTGACGCCGTCTCATGACAAGAAGCAGATCGCCGCATGGACGTCTGCAAGGAAGTCCGTCATGACATCGCTCTCGGCACTCAAGCCCGGATACACATCCGTTTCGCTCGCCGATGATATGGGTGTCCCGGTGTCAAAGATACCCGATGCGGTGACTGCATATCAGGCCATATCGAAGAAATACAGGGTGACGATCGCAACTTACGGTCACGCTTCGGACGGAAATCTCCACACGAAGATGCTCCTCAACCCCGTCGACAAGGACGAGTGGGACAGAGGCGTTCAGGCTGTTCACGAGATATTCGATGCAACGATAGAGCTCGGCGGCACGGTGACCGGGGAGCACGGCGTAGGAATATCCAAGGCTCCCGATTTCCAGAAGGAAAGGGTATCGGAGCTGTCGTCCATTATAGCAATAAAAAAGGCCATGGATCCGAACAACATCCTCAACCCTGGGAAGCTCGATCAGTGGGAAGGATCCATACTTACCCACCTCAGGTACCCCTGCAAAGAGTACATGTGATCCCGACTCACCATACGAAGTAGAGGAGGAGCGCTGCAAGGGCGACCATGATCACGAATACTGGTATGTTCCACTTCACGATCTTGGATCCGTCCAGCGGCGGTATCGGTATCATGTTGAAGAGTGCGAGGAATGCATTCAGATATGCGAGGAGTCCGAATATCGCGGATGAGAATCCGGTCGTCGCCAATGCCAGTGCGAATGCTATGTAACCGAGGATGATATTGACGCCAGGTCCGGCGGCGCTGATCTTGCCGTTCATCTTGTCGTCGATGCGTCCGCGTATGTACACGGCTCCGGGTGCGGCGAAGAGTATTCCCACAAATGACAGGATCAGACAAAAGAGCAGGCCTGCCGGGAACATCCTGTATTCCGACCATGCGCCGTATCTTTGGGCAACGAATTTGTGCCCGAGCTCATGGCAGAGGAAGCTGGTTATAACGAGAACGATAGACGTACCGAACCAATAGAGCACGTTGGTCGTGTAATCCGAACTGAAGAACCTCGGATTAGCCCTGGACAGTATGATCGTGAACGCAACGGCAAGGACTAGGACGGAGATGGTGATATCCCTTATCTCTATCTTGCTGAACGGGGATTTCTTGAATCCCGGGTTGATACTGGCTGCGTCGCGGAAGTCGTCGCTCATTCTCTCACTGATTCTCACCACAAACCGCCCCTATTATTATATCTCTTCGCCATCTCCCACTGATGGTCCAAAAAAACGTCGCACATGGTAAAGAGACATGCAGATGGTGCGACAGATGCGGCACATTGATACTGGGCAACAGATGTTCCTGCGGATCCGAACTCAGATATTTCGAGATAAACAGTCCAGGTGATATAAGACCCAGTATGGGTGACAGCGACGATGAGATACTGTCCCTTTTTGAAGATCTCCTCGGTACATGCGAGCCTCTGAAAGGAAGGATGATGTTCCTGAACAAGATCCCCGGGGAGGATCGGACAGATGAGGTCATCGCAGGCGGACGTATCCTCGCGGTGATTAGGTTCGATATTGCATCCAACAGGTATTATTTGGATCTTAAGCAGGCCGGATCGGAATTGTTCCGTGACTGTGCCAGCAAGAACATAGTATCATTCGGTTCGATGTCGGGGCATCTCAAAGGCAAGTCCGTGCCCGGGGCCAATATCAGAGATATAATCGGCAATTTCAGGACGGGGGATTCGGTCATTCTGCTGAAGGGCGACAAGGTCGGCGTTGGCATAGCCCTCGGTGATTCAGAAGAACTGAGGTCGATGGAGAAGGCCGTGAAGATACGGGATCTTGACAACCCGTCGATGCTGCCCGATATACCCAGATCCGACAGGAAGACATTCGTTAATTCTAATTCAGATCATCTCAGGGATATAGAGGGGGCGGCAGTGAGCGATATCCGTTCGTTCATTAAAGGAAAAAGACAGCCGCTCACTGCATCATTTTCCGGCGGAAAAGATTCGCTGGCCGCTTTTGCTCTGGCATACAAGGCCACAAAGGATGTCGAACTGCTGTTCGTGAATACCGGGCTTGAGTTCCCCGAGACGGTCGACTATGTCCATAGGTTTGCGGAGAAGAATAACCTGGGACTTCATGAGACCAATGCAGGAAGATCATTCTGGCACAATGTAGACACATTCGGTCCTCCAGCCAAGGATTTCAGATGGTGCTGCAAAGTCTGTAAGCTCGGCCCTGTCACGCAGATGATATCCGAACGTTTCCCCAACGGGACGATAACTGTCGAGGGCAACAGATCGTTGGAGTCATATGCCAGATCACGCATAGGATTCGTTTCCAAGAACCCTTTCGTTCCGAATCAGACGACTTTGAATCCCGTGAGGACATGGGCCGCTGCCGAGATATGGGGATACATATGGATGAAAGGTCTGGAATACAATCCCCTTTACGAACGCGATTTTGAGAGGATCGGCTGCTATCTGTGTGCGTCCTGTCTTGCCAGCGAGTGGAGGAACACCGAAAGGATACATCCGGAACTCTACGGTGAATGGGAGGATTATCTTCACAGATATGCAAAGGATAGAGGCCTTCCTAAGGAGTACGTTGACATGGGATTCTGGAGGTGGAAGGTACTTCCGCCGAAGATGACCCTTCTGGCGGAAGGTCTGAATCTCAAGATGGAACCGGTGCACGAGACCGGCATGTCGATGAAGGTCCTGAAAGGAGCAACATCATGTGCTGCCGGCGGATACTCCATGGAAGCCGTTGTCACGATACCGAAGAACAGGGAATTCTCGGCTATCGAAGATGCGCTCAGGACCATCGGCGATGTGAAATGTTCTGATGAATTCGAAATTGCCTTGCTTAAGACACCGAAAGGCACCGTGAAGATATTCGGCGGAGGGCAGGTTTCGGTGACATCCAAAATGCAGGATGATGCCGGTTATCTTTTCGAAAGGGCGGTAAAAGCCATGCTGAGAGCTCAGATGTGCACATCGTGCGGTATTTGTGCGAAGAAGTGCCGCAGACACGCGATCAGGATAGACAAGGGGTTGCACGTGGATCCGAACAGGTGCATCTCATGCGGCGAGTGCGAAGAGTCCTGCATGGTTGTGCATTATTACGACAAGATTTGTTCTATCAAAGGCACCGTAGGGAAAGGTTATAAACGAAACCCCGTATGAAGGAATATGGATCTTTCGATGGCGCTTACCGCAGCAGTGGCTCTCGGCCTTGCTCTGGTCCTGATGTATGCCGTTCTCAAGAAGTATACGTATCCGGCCATCGAGGGGCCGTTCTTCAGCGACCCAACGTTCTTCATACTTTTTACGGTCGGACTTGTCGAAGGAACGATCCTCTTCGTTCTTTACACATACATACTCCCGTGGTACACGGATCTGGGCATCGGAATGTTCGTTGCGATGATGTTCGGTGCCATAATGGAGATCGTCAAGCTCGTTACTCTGAACCTCAAGAGATTCAACGGTAAATCGGACTCGATATTCTATGGATTCGGTCTCGGTCTCGGTATGGGGGCTGCGATGGCGTTCGGTTTCGCATACTACATGACGAGCAGAACCGCTTTGGACCCCGCTTCCTATGTTGTCGTCGGGGTGTTCATAGTCCAGTACATCCTTCTTCACGCAGGTACCGGCACAATAATAGGAGAAGGCATAGCCAGATACAAACCCTGGGAGTTCCTCCTTCAGGCATTCCTTGTGGCGATAGTCTTCCAGTTGCTCATGGTCCCGACGTACGCTATACCGTCGACCTCGGACATCTACTGGTTGTCGTACGTGACGATGGGGTTGGCACTCCTGCTTGTGATAGTGAATTTCTATCACAGGATATACGTAAAACTGCCGAGGGTCGTGGATGAAGTCCTCAGGATGAACGGCAAGAAGCGCGACGATATACCCGGGCTCTGATCAGACCCTGTATCTTCCGTATTCGGTCTCGTAGATCATGCAGGCGTTGAGCATAGCTCCGACGTACTGCTTGCCCTTTCCCGGTACGAGCTCGTCCACATCGTCGACGGTGAACGATCCCAGGATATCGGTAAGGCCGGTGGAGATCAGATTCATCTTCTCGCCGATGTCGGGTGTGTGCTCGACCTTGTAGGCCAATGTGGAGAGCGGGTCTATTCCCCCGACATCTTTTTTATCTTCGATGCCGGAGAATCCGGTCATCGATTCGAACATCTTTCTGACTGTGCTCTGATCGAAGTCGCTGAACAGTACGACGGAATTTTTTGTTTCGCATTTCGTATTACAATAAGGACATGCAGTCACGTCATCGGATAGATCGATTATGCGGTTCTTTCCGCATCCGGAGCATGTTATTATACCATACATCATTCGTAATCCGTGAATACGAGGCCTGCGACGCAGCACCCATAATTGTCCATGGGGATCTCGAGCTCTTCCATCGCGAATCCGATGACGCCGAGTTCGATGTTCCTGATGCGTGCCATCTCTTCCATCTTCCATTGAAGATCTTCTTTTAAGGATTCTTTGGATCCGTGAAGATGTCCTTCGGCAACATATCCGCCTTTGCCGTCCTTTCTGAACGCATAAGCGATACCCGCCGATATCATCTCGCCCTCGGTGCCTCTCATCTGAGCCAGGACGCAATGGGTTATCGCACCCATGGGCATCGAGCAACGGTCGATATGCTCTGCTCCGATCGGTATGACGGATGATACGGAAATGAGATTCTGTTCGCCGATACCCGCTTCTATGAGAGCTCTGTCGAATGCGTTGAGACCGGAGATCTCGCTGATAGCACAACTTGACGTTATGAAGAATTTGCTGGGTATTAGCTTCATATGTCCGTCGGATAGTACATACTGTTTATTAAGATATCATCTGGTCTGCTCGCCCCATGACCGATCATGAAGTTCCTGGCCTGTGTAGGATAAATGATGCCGTGCGAAGGTATCATCCGTAAAGGACGCGGTCCTGGCCGTCGTAGCTCTGCTGACTGTTGATCCTCTTGTCCATCTCTTCGGCCTCTGTGTAGAGCGGTGCCGTGTCGAGCTTGAGTTCAGGGAGCATACGCGAGAGCGGTTCCATGAGTTTTGCAGCCCCTCTCGGATCGGGCATATCGGATTTCGCGGAGCCGAGCAGTGTGATGACATTGACATCTTCGTCGGCAGCTTTTACGAGCAACATACCTGAGAGTCCGCGTACCATGCCTTCGTCGAACGAGGTTATGTTGTAGTCCTTCATCATCTTCCGTGCCGCCTCTGTGGATCCGACGCCGATGATGCTGTAGTTGTCCGGTTCGAAGAGCGGTATCCCGTCGAGCGTTATCACTGTCTTGACATCGTTCTTTATGCACCAGTCTATGATCATGTCGGCCATGTCGGAAAGCTGATCTGGCTTAGGGACGAATTCAGATGTGATCACGACCAGATCCTCGCAGTCTATGCCGTGGTCGTCGAAGCAGTCCCTGCATCCGCCGTAGAATCTCACCGGCGGCATCGGTATGCCGTTCTGGATTATGGCGTAGGCTGGGAACGACGGGGACGTGATAGCCCCGATAAGATCTAGTTTCAATTCTTTGGCGAGAAAACTCGTTGCGATGGAGCTGACGAGCCCCAAACTCGGGAATCCAATGATCGCCACTGCGTTCTTCAATTGCATTCCGTTGTAATCGTGAAAGACCAGTTCATCCATCATCTCGGAGTATCGCACACAAAACTATTAACTTATCTAATAATCGGGGTTCTCATGTCTAAAATAACGGTATCGTCGAGCAAGACGTCTGCAGGAATACCGGTTATAACGGAGACAGTCCCGGATGCGATAAGTTCTGGATTCATGGTCGCCGTCAACACCGGATCTAGGGATGAGAGCTCCGATATCTTCGGCATTTCACATCTTTTGGAGCATGTGGTGTTCAGAGCGACCAAGAAGCGCACGTCATTCCAGATGTCGAAAGAGATGGAGGGGGCCGGCGGCGAGATGAATGCATTCACGTCCAAAGAGGAGACCGCGTTCTTCGCCGTGACGATGAAGGATACGGCCGGAACGGCGAAGGAGCTCATCGCTGACATAGTATCCAATCCGCTCATCAGCAAAGGAGATGTGGATCTCGAGAAGAAGATCGTTCTTCAGGAGATCAGCATGTGCGAGAATGAGCCCGAATCGTACATACATGACCTTTATGACGAGGTAGCATGGAGAGGTCATCCATTGGCCCAGAACGAGGCCGGTACTAGAAAGGTCGTCAAAGGACTCACCAACGTCGACCTCAGGGAATACTACGAGGACAGGTACAGGATACCGAACATCACTGTGTTCGCAACAGGTGCAGTTGACAACAGCGACGTTGCGGAATGGGCAGAAGAGAATTTCGATCCAATGTCGGGCGGATGCAGCAATGTAAGGTCTCCCCCGGATGTCAGCGGTGCTAAATACGTCCACTACAAAAGAAAAGAAGAGCACTGCTACGTCGGGTTCGGATTCCGCGCGTATGATGCAAAGCACAAGGACCGCCAGGCACTTAGACTCCTCAGTGCGATACTCGGTGTCGGAACATCATCCAGGCTCTTCCAGAGCGTCAGGGAGAAGAATGCCCTGGTCTATTCCATATATAACGAGATACACCAGGATTCGGACGCCGGTAACATGGGGACATTCATGTCGTCCACCGAGGAGAACGTTCTCGAAGCGATAGAGACCACCGCGAAGCAGTACAGGAAGATCAGGGATGAGGGCCTCACGGAGGGGGAGCTCGTCAGAGCAAGGAATCTGGTCAAAGGTGCTCTCATAAGACACATGGAGTCTACGGAGCACAGGCTCTACAGTCTTGCCAGGAGCGTTATGCTCACCGGCAAGCCCATGAGCTTCGACGAGAAGCTCAGGCAGTTAGATTCCGTGACCGACGAGGATGTCATGCGTGTCGCTGAGGATGTCATTAAAACAAATAACCTCAGTATCGCGATGTACGGTCGCGACGTCGATTCCATGAAGGATTTCGATATCAATCAGATCGATCTTTGAAACTGTTCGCCAGGTGGAGAACGGCCTCTACGGCCTTATCCACCGAGGCGGCGACCTTGGGTGTCATGCCTTCGTGCATGGTCTGGATATCTTCCACCTCCACGGCAACGAACATGACGGATTCGGGCATCTTTTCGGGTTCCATATCCCTGCCGATCTTCATTGCAGTGGCAAGATTGATATCGTGGGCGGAGGCGTTGGTTATGGTGGGGTCGAAGTCCTCGGGATTGAATATCAATACAGTGCCTGGCTCATATTGGCCGGTCTGTATCGCATCCACTATTATGACATGTCTGTATCCCCAGAGGACGGGGATTATATCCAGTCCTCCGATGGCCTCCTGGCGGGTCTCTATGTCGGGAAGGCATTTGTCCTCAATGGATTGAGCGACTTCGAGGCCGATCGCGTCATCCGTCATTATCGGACTTCCGAGACCTATTATCAATATCGTATCGGAAAGGTATTCATTCTCCATTTGTTTCGGCCGCTCCTTTTTTCTTATATTTCATAATGACGCCGAGTGCGGAAAGGAACATGCACGGCGCGAGTGCTATCAGGGCTATCAGGCCGAATCCGTTTATGACGGCATCGCGACCTACGTAGAGGACGCTGGCCATTCCGATGTACAGGGATGAAAGGATAGCCACCGACATAGGTCCGGTCGATACGCCTCCGGCATCGAATGCGATACCCACCAAATCCTTGTCGGACATCCACATCAGAGCGAGTGCTATGATGTAACCAGGCACGATGATGTACACGAAGTTGAGGTTGAACATCAGTTTTGCCATCCCCAACGCTACGAGAGATGCTACGCCTATCGCGATGACCAGGATTATGACATGCTTCTTCAGAATCCCGTCGGACGATTCTTCGACCTGGTCGCCCAATATGCCGACGGCCGGTTCTGCGAATGCCACTAGGAAGCCTAGGATGAAACCGACCGCTATGACGATCGACGGATCCATCGTTGCCATCATCTCGCCTAAGTCCATGGCCACAGGCATGAATCCGGAGTACACTCCGGTGAGGAATATGATTATCCCGATACCGGCCAGCACTGTACCTTCCAGCATGTTGGTTACGGCGTTCCACGAGTATCTGAGGAACACACGCTGGAAGAACACGAAGAATACTGACAGCGGTACAAGAGCTATGACAACGCTGTATGTGCTGTTCTTAAATTCTGTCAGCAGCAGTTCGAAGCCCAATCCGAGCGATTCGCCGGACGATCCTCCGGCCGAGACGCTATCACTGCTTCCGGTCAGAAGACCCATGACCAGAAGGGCGATTATCGGCCCGACGGATGCAAGTCCGATCATACCGAAACCGTCCATCTCGTTATGCGACATGCCGACCGAGCATATTCCGATACCAAGTGCCAGTAGTATAGGTACGGTAACAGGGCCGGTGGTGACACCTCCGGAATCGAATGCGATCCCGAGGAATTCCAGATTGCCCGATGCCGAGAGTACCAATGTAAGGATTATTACCGCTGCATAGCTGATCGTCAGTATGAGCTTCAGCGAAAGTTTGTAGATTATCTTGAATGCGGCGACTATGAGCAGGGCCGCCACTCCGGCGGCGATGGAATACACGAGAGTGTTCCTGTCGATGCTGGTGAACAGTGAATTCACCTGTGTTGCGAAGACGGAAACATCGGGTTCCGCGACCGTGACCAGGAACGATATGGCGAATACGACCACGATCATGAACAGTCTGGATTTTCTTTTCGGGATCTCCGTGCCTATTGCATTGCCGATGGGATTGATACCCAATTCCACGCCGCATAGGAACATCGTGAATCCGATTATCACGAAGACCACGCATAAAGCGAACATCCCTATGTCTTCCAGCGAGGTGTCGAGTATAAGGGCCTGCAGGATAATGACCACGATGATTATCGGGATGATCGATGTCATCACCTCTTTCATCTTTTCCTTCCACAAACCCATGGGAGCAGGGAATGTCAACAATATTAATAATGGTTATGTGGCACAGTGGGGATAGTTCTTTATTTCACTAGACAGTAAGGGGGTCTTATGGAGATTTCCGTGAAGACCTCCCTCGTTGTCGACGGGAACAGCGTTTCATCCAGACAGCTCGAGGTCCTGTCGGCAATACGCGCCACAGGGAGCAAGACATCCGCGGCAAAAGTGCTCGGGATATCCGTTCCGGTGGTCCACAAGTACATGTGCCTGATGGAGAAGGCTGTTGGATCCAGATTAATGCTGTCTACACCGACCGGCACGGAACTCACTGATATCGGCCAACGTATCCTGGAACTGTCGGAGATGATGCAGAACAGGTGCATGGATGAAAGAGAATTCACTGTCTCTTGTTCCCCCGTGACGGAAGATCTTATCATGCAGGCTATGTCTATATCGAAGGTCAAGGGCAACATCGTGGTCTCCGATGACAGCACGAACATAAGGTCGCTGAAGGAAGGACTGTCCGATCTTATCATCCTCGACGATCCCCAACTTCTGGAGGAAGTGGACGACTTCAAGTGGGCCGAGGTCGGGTACATGGATATGATACATGTGGACAACGGGCCGTCGTACATCAAGTACAAGTACGGTGCCCAGAGGATCGCGTACGCCCAGCTTGACCTTCAGGGGAAGAAGTACACTGTCGACTCGGAAACATATCTTCTGTCCGACCTTCTCAACTCTAACAAGAGTTTCTTCATAGACGAATTCCTCCTGTTGCGCAAAGGCATCAGGATGAAGAGCGCCACAGACAAGCAGCTCCTTAGGCACTCCATAACTGCCGTATATCGCAGAGAAGAGAAAGAGGTCACACGTTTGATCAGGATCCTGCAGTCCAGAAGGCTTTCCTGAGTATTATCCATATTGGTAATACTTGTCGAATCGTAACATTTCAGGTTAAATAGTTTGTATACGTGCGAGGTCGCAGGTAATAATCATGGTGACACCCAACCCTGAATTCGTCAACGAACTCGCCGCCGCAGGCGGAGAGCAGGTCAAGATGTGTTTCCAGTGCGGCACCTGCACGGCCAGCTGTCCTTCGGGAAGGCAGACCTCATACAGGACCAGGAAACTTATGAGAATGGCCCAGCTCGGTCTGAAGAGCGAGATCATCGACAATGATGACCTGTGGCAGTGCACGACTTGCTACACTTGCGAAGAGAGATGCCCCCGTGGCGTGCCGATCGTCAACATCGTCATCGCTTTGAGGAACATCGCTGTCGCGAACGGCAAGATGTTCGAGAACCACAAGAAGACGGCACAGAACCTCCTGAAATACGGACACACCGTCAGCATCAACGACAAGGTCAAGGCTCAGAGGAAGGAACTCGGACTCGCCGAGGTACCCCCGACGGTCCTTGCGAATGAGAAGGCGAAGAAGGACTTGGATGTCATACTCCAGGCCACCGGATTCGACAAATTGGTGGAGTGATTACAATGGCCAAATACGCATTTTTCCTCGGCTGCATTGCCCCTCTCAGATACCCCGGTATCGAGAAGTCGACAAGAGTGGTCGCGAAGGAGCTCGGCATCGAGCTCGTCGACCTCAATGACGCCAGCTGCTGCCCGGCACCCGGAGTCATCAGAGCATTCGACAAGAAGACATGGATCGCAGCCGCTGCAAGGAACCTCGCTCTCGCAGAGAAAGAGGGCCTCGACATACTGACGATCTGCAACGGTTGCTACGGATCCCTCTTCGACGCCGCATACGAGCTCAAAGAGGACAAGGAACTCCTCGCGGATGTCAACAAGATCCTGGCGAAGATCGGCCTCGAGTACAAGGGAACGACAAATGTAAGGCACTTCGCAGAAGTCCTTTACAACGATGTCGGTATCGACGCTATCAAGGCGAAGATCAAGAAACCCCTGGAATACCAGGTTGCTGCATTCTACGGATGCCACTTCCTTAAGCCCAGCAAGATCAAGCAGCTGGATGACCCTGAGAACCCGCACATACTCGACGATCTGATCGAGGCAACGGGAGCTAAGAGCATGCCCAGGAAACAGAGAGTCATGTGCTGCGGTGCAGGAGGCGGTCTCAGATCCGGCTTCCCGTCCAACGCTATGAAGTTCACGCAGGCGAACCTTGAGAACATCAAGGAATCCGGAGCGAAGTACATCATCGATGTGTGCCCGTTCTGCCACCTGCAGTTCGACATGGGACAGAAAGACCTCGGATACAACTTCCCGGTGCTTCACCTGTCTCAGCTCTACGGTATTGCGATGGGCATGAACGCGAAGGACCTCGGTCTCTCCGCACACCAGACGCCCGTAGTGCTCTGAAACTAATTTCGAGGGGAGAGATCCCCTCGATCATTCTATTCTTACCTTTTTCACAGTTCCGATATGTTTCGGTCTCTGTTCTTTGATAGGGCTTGGAATGCGTTTCGGGGAGGTCGAAGAAGAGGTTTTTGAGGGAATGAGATAAATATAAGTGGTATCAACCACGATGTAAAATGTTTGTATAACTGTGTTAAAAAAAATATGCTGGCTAACCTATGATAACTATTGTTAATGAAAATATGACGCTAGCGAAGTCTTTTATACAATCAGTGAATCATCGTCTTGCTCGAATCAAGGAGGATTCTGATGGCAGCAGCAAAAAAAGTGAAAGTCGCGTCCCGTAAGATTAAGGACAAGTGGAAAGCAAAAGAATGGTACAAAGTGCACGCGCCCCGTATGTTCAACGAGGTCGAGATCGGTGAGACACCCGCTATCGATCCTGAATCACTCAAGGGCAGGACAGCAGAGGTTACTGTTCAGGAGCTCACCGGCGATTTCTCTAAGATGCACATCAAGATGAGATTCCAGATCACAAGCGTCGATGGTTTCGACGCCAAGACCGCATTCATCGGTCACGAGCTTACGAGCGATTACGTAAGGAGACTTACCAGAAGAAAGAAAACGAAGACAGACCACGTCGTCGATGTTACGACCAAGGACGGATTCGTTATCAGAGTGAAGCCCATGTCCATCGCGGAGAGAAGGATCCAGGCCTCACAGGAAGACTCCATGAGACGCCTCATGACGGAATCGCTCATACAGATGGGAAAGGACAACAACCTGTCGGACATCGTGAAACTTATAGTTTCCGGAGACATGGCCAAAGAGGTTGCGAAAGCATGCCGTGTTGTCATACCCGTGAAGCGTATCGAGATCCGCAAGAGCGAGATCCTCTCGGTCGGCGAGGGAGAGCCCGAGTCCATCATGGATGTAGTGGCGCCCAAGGCACCCGAAGAGGCCCCGGCAGAATCCGAGGATGCAGCACCCGCAGAAGCGGAGGCCGAGTCCGAGGAAAAACCCGCAGAAGCGGAAGAAGAGTCTGCGGAAGAGCCTGCTTCAGAGTAAGCGGTTCGCAGATCCTCCTCAAACGCCTTCCTTCAAACATATTACTAATGCCGAGGTGGCTCAGCCTGGTGGAGCGTCGGACTCATAGGGTTCTGGTCAACAGACCTCTTCCAGGGAAATCCGAAGGTCATGGGTTCGAACCCCATCCTCGGCACTTAAATTCTCAATGACAGCGTCAGCTCTGCACTGTTACGCCTGTATCGATATGGTTCTCCGGTCAATTCTTTATATCGAGATTTCTTATGCCGAGTCATGAGGCTCATCATTAACACCGGAAAAGGCGGAGTAGGGAAAACATCCATATCCGCTGCAACGGCCAGAAGGACAGCGTCCATGGGGTACAGAACGATGGTGATGAGCACAGATGCCGCCCATTCTCTCGCAGATTCCATGGACATCAAGCTCGGTCACGATATCACTAATATCGGACCCAATCTCGATGCCCTCGAGATCGACATAATCTACGAGATGAAGACGAAATGGAATGACATACAACAATACGTCTCGTACTTCTTCGAATCACAGGGCATGGAGAGTATAACGGCTGACGAGATGGCTATATTCCCAGGAATGGAGATGATCGCTGCGTTGTTCTACATCCTCGATTTCGATGAGAACGACAAATACGATGTTGTCATCATGGATACTGCCCCGACAGGGGAGACGCTCAGGCTCCTCAGCTTCCCGGATATATCCGAATGGTACGTAGATAGGCTCTACTCTCTTATGAAGAAGGTCGTAAGCCTCGCCAGATACACGGTCGGGAAGGTAATGGAGATACCCCTTCCGTCCGCTAAAGTGCTCGATATGGTCGGAGATATCAAGAACAAGATGCTCAAGGTGAAGAAGGTCCTTGAAGATCCTACGAAGACGACCGTGCGTCTTGTCGTCAATCCGGAACGCATGGTGATAAGCGAGACGATGCGTGCATACTCTTATCTCTGCCTTTACAACAAGACCGTGGAGTGCCTTATGGTGAACCGCGTGTTCCCGGACGACATCGGCAACGAGTATTTCGAGAAGAAGTTGGAGGAGCAGAAGAAGTATCTCGAGATGATACACCATGCCTTCGATCCGATGAAGATGATGTACGCATACCAGATGCCGACCGAGATGCTCGGATCAGATAAGTTGGACCATCTCGCAGATATGCTCTACGGGGACACGGATCCGTCAAAGATATACGCGACGGAGAGTCCTATGGAATTCAAGACCGAGGATGGCATGGATCTCATATGCCTCAAGATGCCTTTCGTAGAGAAGGCCGACGTTGAATTATTTAAGTCAGGTGACGATTCGTTAGTGATACACGTAGGCAGCCAGAAGAGGACCATCAATCTCCCGCTCACGATGGCGAGAGAGGAGATAGCCGGCGCCGAATTGAAAGAACATGAATTGATAGTGAGATTTAGGAGGGAATCTAAAAATGACAGCGGAAACTGATTCTGAACCGAAAGAGAATGCCGAAGAGAACGAAGAGTCCGATATGACGGATACAGAGTTCGAGGATTTTGTTCTCTCCAACAGAGAAAAGATAATATCGATCCTCGAGGCCGAAAAGGAAGAGGCCTTCGATTTGATCGAGAAAAAGAAGAAGAAATCCAAGAAGAAGGTCAAGAAGAAGATCGAGAAAGGGAAGTCCAAGGCAGAGAGCGTCGCAAAGGACATTACTGTCGCAATGCTCACGCCCGAGGTGCAGAAGCATTTCGTCACAATGGGTATCGAGATGATGATGGGTATGGAGGCCTTCATGAGGGCTCTTCCGATGAAAGGATTCGTCAAAGAGGCCTTCGACGGGGCTGAGCATATCAGAGAGACCGTTTCAGATACATACTGCGACACCAACCCCAGATGCAGCAAGAAGAGCAAGCCGTCGACATCTAAGATCGAGATCGATTGAGATGGATGTCAGCGACGGCATCATCGCCGTGAAGGCAGCAAGGAGAACGATCGAGGCCGAGACCGAGGGTCGCGACCCGAACATTGTTCTGCCGCATTCGTTCGATGCCGATTCCGGCGTCTTCGTGACTCTGAAGACGTATCCGAGTATGGAACTGAGAGGATGCATAGGCTACCCTGATCCGATACTCCCGCTCTGCGAGGCGTTGGTGCATTCGGCTCAATCGGCGTGCCATGACCCGAGATTCCCAGACCTTTCCCGTTCGGAGACCGATAACTGCGTGGTGGAAGTGACGATACTGACGCCGCCGAAGATGATCGATGTCAAGAATAAGGCGGAGTTGCCGGGCAAGATCGTCATCGGGAGGGACGGGCTGATAATAACGTTCGGCAGGAGACGCGGTCTTCTGCTTCCGCAGGTCCCGGTCGAATGGAGATGGAATGCAGAGGAATATCTGGAGCAGCTGTCGATAAAGGCGGGTCTTCCGCCGGATGCGTGGAAGATGCGCGATTCCGAGATATATTCGTTCGCAGGCGAGATATTCAGCGAATCGACGCCCGGCGGCGACATTGTGAGAGGATAGGATGGATCTTGTTATCGAAGGGCGGATGTTCATCGACGGCGGGCTTAAGAATACAGCCATAGGCATCGATGGCGGTAAGATCGTGACCGTCGGCAACATAGTGAGCGGCGGCGACGAAAGGATCGACATGGGCGACAAGGTGATCCTTCCGGGTTTCATGGATCCGCATGTCCATTTCAGGGACCCAGGCATGGTCCAGAAAGAGGATTTCAGGACCGGGACAACATCTGCACTGTACGGCGGGGTCACATGCGTTCTGGATATGCCTAACAGCAAACCGCCGGTCACAGATGTACGTTCATTCAAGGACAAGAAGGAGACTGTGAGATCGAAGGCGTTCGTTGATTACGGTCTTTTCGCCGCTCTTACGCCTGATTGCAACGTGCAGATGCTATCGAAGATGGCTGTCGGATTCAAGCTCTTCATGGGATCGACCACGGGGAACATACTAATGAACGATGACGCCGACATATACAGGGTCATGTGCGATGTCATTAGGACGGACAAAGTGGTCAGCGTTCACGCCGAGGATGAGTCTATGATCCTCAAAAGGCCGGAGAGCAGCAACTGGGATCATCTGAGGGACCGTCCTCTAGAAGCCGAGCACAACGCCATAAGGCGGCTGTCGCGGTACAAAGGGATGAAGATCAACATATGCCATGTGACGGATGCCAAATCGCTGGAGATGGCATCTTCGTTGGGATTCACGACCGAGGTCACGCCGCATCATCTGCTGTTCGAGGCCGAGAGATCCATCGGGGCGGAGTATAAGGTCAACCCGCCGCTCAGGGACCTGCAGACCCGCGACGGTCTGTTCAAGGCATTCATGCAGGGCAAGGCGACAATGTTCGGGACAGATCATGCTCCGCATACGGCCGCGGAGAAGTCCCAGGATTACGATACCGCACCGAGCGGGATACCCAGCGTCGAAACGACGATGCCTATATTCATGAACTATGTGAAGAAAGGGTCGTTCCCGTTATCTTTGCTGGTGAAGATGGGCTCGGAGATGCCGGCGAAGGTGTTCGGAGCCAAAAAAGGCAAGATCGCGGTCGGATACGATGCGGATCTTGCCATATTCGATATGGATGATGCCGTCAGCATAGACGTGGACAGACTGCACAGCAGGGCCGGCCACAGTCCGTACGATGGCTGGGAAGCGATATTCCCCGACACGGTGTTCGTCAGAGGGGAGAAGCAGATCGAGGACGGAGAATTCTGCGGAAGCAACATCGGGAAGGATATCTGTGAATTGTGAGATCGATTATTCGGAATTGATGGGAAAGAAGGTCGAATGCATACCTGAGTGCGGCATGTGCTGCCTGTGCCAGCCGGAGGTCCTTCCGGAGGAACGCAACTACTTCAGAACAAAGTATCCCGATGCCCTCGTCAAGAGCAAATGCGAGGATAGGCACTTTGCATTGGCGATGAAGAAGGGACACGGATCCTGCACGTTCCTTAACGGCAGGAGATGTGACATATATCAGAACAGGACGACGTATTGCAGGCAGTTCCCCTACCATTTCTACATCAGCGACAGGGTGCATGCGGAACTTGATCTATCGTGCAGAGGGGCGTGGACCGGAAATGGCAACGACTGCGTCGAAGAGGCGAAAGAACTGGCAGATGCGTCGGAGAAGAGGATATCCCAGGCTTTGAAAGAAGCGTCTGCGGTGTACAGGGAGTTCTACTCCATATGCAAAGAAACGGGTGTGATGACCGACCCGTCAATACTCAGGATGTCGGTATCAGAGAATCTTTCCAATTTCACCAATCTGGCATATCTCGCAAAAGTGATGGATCTGTCGTTAGAGGATCCGAAGATGTCGCTGGATGGGATAAACTGCGAGTCTAAATATGATGAGAAGGAGCTGAACGATGCTGCGATGGATGCGGCGATGGGTTCAATGGGATCCGACGACCCGCTCAGCGTCCCAGTATACTGCGACAGCAAGTGGAACTGGAACATGTTCATGACCAATGGAACCACCATCGAGTGGGCTGTCATGGATGATGAGGGCGATCTGCATCACAAGGCCTTCGCCGAACAGAGCGATATCGTGATAAGGGAGCCGGACGAGAACGGGAAAAAGGTCCTCATGGACTACATATCGGTGCTCAACGGAAGGGACAGTTTCCTCGGCAATGTGTTCTACAACATGGATCAGCTCGATTACGAGGACGATATGTCCAATTCATACTATGGGTCGTTGGCTGTCACTGTATTGGATCTTCTCTGGAGAGCATCCCTGCTCGATCATTTCATGGGCACGGGGATGGGGGCGGAAGGCATAAGAGAAGCGATAATATTCTACGACATGGACCGTCTGGATGCTCCTACAATAGGGGCATTTGCCTGAGAGTTCAGTATATAAAAATGAGAGACGCGATACCCTTTTATAGTAAACCGATAATGGACTTGGCGGTGGCTTAGAATGATTAAACCCTTATCGGTCCTCCAGGCATCGGCGAATAAGAACGTTATTGTCGAGCTGAAGGGCAAAAGAGAGTACAGAGGGGTTCTCGAGGGATATGATCCCCACATGAACATCGTACTCAAAAATGCCGAAGAGATGTTCGAAGGCAACACGGTAAGGAAGCTGAGCACCGTCATTGTCCGCGGAGACAATGTAATCTACATATCACCATAAGGAGAGATGAACAATGGGAACAGGTACGCCGGCACAGGGAAGACACAACAAATTCAAGACACATATCCCCTGCCGCAGATGCGGGAAACGCTCCTTCCACGTTAGGACTGGAGTTTGTGCATCCTGCGGATACGGCAAGACCGCAAGGATGAGGTCCTACAACTGGGCCAAGATACATTAAGCGGGGTCATGAAATGACCGGGCCAAAGCACAGCTGCGGCGTCGTCGGGATGTGCGCGGCGTATAATGTCGTACCGTCGATATACAAGGCCCTTTGCGTCATTCAGCACCGCGGACAGGAGTCTGCGGGGATCTCTGCTTTCGATGGAAGAACAGTGAATACCGTCAAGGACAACGGTCTGGTGACCGTCGCTCTGACGGAAGCGAATCTTTCCGGCCTATCTGGGAACTGCGGTATCGGGCATGTGCGTTATTCTACGACGGGGTCAAAGGCTGCCGTCAACGCTCAGCCGCTTACCGTCGAAACGACCCAGGGCATCGTCGCCGTTGCTCATAACGGTGATATAACCAATTTCCAATCATTAAAACAGAAGTATCTCGGAAGAGGATGGTCATTCCTGACAGATTCAGACTCCGAGATGATATCCAGGATTCTTTCAAAATATCTCGTCCAATACAGCGATCCCGTCAAGGCCATCAGGTCTATGATGTCCGAGCTGGATGGGGCATACTCTCTCACTATAATGATCAATGACCGTGTGTTCGGTGTCAGGGACCCCTATGGATTCAGGCCGCTCTGCATAGGAAAATTCGAGGAAGCGTACATGCTCGTTTCAGAGAGCTGTGCCCTCGATACGCTGAGAGGTAGGTTCGTGAGGGATGTCATGCCGGGCGAGGTCGTCGAGATAACGGCCGATGACCTGATATCTCACCCGTCCGCTGCAAAGAGCCCCAAAGCCCATTGCATGTTCGAATGGATCTACTTCGCCAGACCGGAGTCGGTCATGGACGGCAGAGAGGTCTACGATGTCAGAAAGAAGGTCGGTATGATCCTCGCCAAAGAGGCCCCCGCCGATGTCGATGTCATAATGCCCGTTCCGGACTCGGGACGCGCTCATGCCCTCGGATATTCCCTGGGGTCGGGTATACAATACGAAGAGGGATTCATGAAGAACCGTTTTGTCGAACGCACATTCATACTTCCGGATCAGAAGCAGAGGGAGAATGCCGTTGCGATGAAGATGAATCCTATCAAATCCACAGTCAATGGAAGGCGTGTCCTGATCGTTGATGACAGCATAGTCCGCGGTACAACTCTCAAGAAGCTCATAGGCATGCTCAGAGCTGCCGGTGCCAAAGAGGTACACGTCAGGATAGGGTGTCCGCCGGTCATTGCTCCATGCTACTACGGTGTCGACATGAAATCCAGGGATCAGTTCATCGCGAACTTCCACACCGTCGACGAGATCTGCGAGATAATCGGGGCCGACAGTCTGGCATATATAAGCATAAAAGGGCTCGTCGAAGCTTTGGACATACCTGAGAAGGATCTTTGCCTGGCATGTGTCAACAGCAAATATCCTACCAAGATACCCGGTGAGACATACAGATTCCAATCCAATCTCAAAGAGGATTTCTGAATCGGTTCAGATTCGGTAATTTGGAATTTGGGGTGCGATCATCATACCAATTCACTGCGGTACTATCGATGAAGCTAGTATTCGGCAACAATCTGTTCTGTTATCAGGGTAATTCATTGAGGTTCCCTGAGCATTGCATAAAAATCAAAATCTGAACCCGGTATCTTGCTTTCTTTGACGACAGCGAATCCGAAATGCTCATACATTCCTACATTCTCAGATTTATGTGTCTCGAGATAACATTGTTCGTTATTGGCATCGAAATGATCGAGCATCGGTCTGAATGTTGCCGAAGACAATCCGGAATGACGTGCTTCGGGTATCGTATAGAAATTGAAAACATACCATGCTGTAGGACCAAGTTTTGTTTCTTTTATCACATTAGAAGC
>CAZXIY010000010.1:0-24232 GCA_964640935.1 uncultured Methanomassiliicoccales archaeon | reverse complement strand
AGGGTGAGCGGCGACAGCTATGCCGCCTGCTTCATGGATCGCTTTGATGGAGTCTATGATGTCCATGCCCCTTGCGATCTCTTTGTCGATGCCGAGGGCGATTATGTGCCCTTCCTTGGAGGAGACCTCCTGTCCGGGCACGATGATCACCTTCCCGTTGTCCTTGACATCGTAATAGGCTTTGAAACTGTTATGATCGGTTATCGCCACGCACCCGACGCCGTTTTCAATGGCGGCCTCCACGACCTCTTCCGGTGTGGTCCTTCCATCGGACGAATACGTCGTGTGTACGTGGAGATCGGCCTTCATCTGACGTTTGCTCCGTCCTTTATGTCCCTGTCAACCGTCGCAACACATTTTCCTCCGTCCGAAAGGACGATGCCGCTATCTCCGTCGATGACGGCGGTGACACGTTCTGGTGCTCTTTCCGGGAGATCGATGTGCATTCCGCTGAATTTCAAAGCTCCGTCAGAGATCGTAGATACCTTGAATATGACCTTTGTGAAATCCTTGTATTCGATCCTGGAACTTCTGTTCTCGAGACCGCTGTTCATCTTTGTCCCGTTCGGAATGTCCTCGGACGGTTTCAGAAGAAGAACGGATGTGCCTCCGATGTCCTCATCGTCTGCCGCCAGAAGCATCCCCTCTGACATTATGCCGCGGAGTTTAGCGGGTTTAAGGTTGCAGACTACGAGCACCTTCCTTCCGAGCATTTCCTCTTTCTTGTAGTAGGCCTTCAATCCTGCTACGATCTGCCTCTGTTCGTCGCCGATGTCGACTTTGAGCTGATAGAGCTTCTCCGCATCGGGATGGTCGTCTATCCAAGTGATCTGTCCGACCCTGATATCGAGTCTTCTGAAATCTGCGAAAGGTCCTGTGATCTGTTCCATTTTATCATCCGTCTTCTTATTATCAACGGCCGGTTTCTTGATTTGTTTTTCGGTCTCTTTCTCTTCGGGAAGTTCGACCTTCTTGTACACCGGTACGGGTTCCGGAAGCTTCTGTCCGGCAGCGAGCGGCTTGAACAATCCTTCGTAACCGCCTTCGAGTATCGTTCCTTTCTGTCCGAGGAATCCCCATATCTTCTCTGAGGATCCCGGAAGGAACGGCCAGGCCATTATCGTGAGAGCTTTCACGAGCAAGAGGTTCGCGTTAAGGACATTTCCGCATTCGGCTTTGTTACTCTTGACGAGTGCCCACGGCTTCATCGAATCGAAATATTTGTTGCCGAAGCGCGACAAATCCATGACGACCTTGATCGCTTTCTTGAAATCGCATGCATCCAGGCATGAACAGTATTCATCGAACGAGCGTTTGACCTCGTCGAGTATCTTCTTCTGTTCGGCATCGCCTACGGATGCGGGTATCTCGCCGAAGTTCTTCCATGTAAAGCTCAGGCACCTGTGATAGTAGTTACCGATATTGGATACGAGCTCGTTGTTGACCTTTGTCTGGAAATCCTCCCACGAGAACTCCGAGTCATGCGTATCGGGCATTACGGCGGAGATGTAGTATCTGATAACATCGGCGTCATATGTTTTCAGGACCGACGGGACATCGATCGCTCCGCCGCGGCTCTTGGACAGTTTACCGCCATTGAACATCAGATATTCGTTCGCGGGAATGTCATACGGAAGATTCAGTCCGCCGTATCCCATCATGATCGATGGCCAGATTATCGAATGGAACGGTATGTTATCCTTGCCGAGGAAGTAGTAATGCTTGACCTCGGGGTCCTGCCAATATTCCTTCCAGTAATCGGGTTTTCCGATGATCTTGGAATATTCTTTCGAAGCACTGAGGTATCCGATGACCGCATCGAACCAGACATAGATGACCTTCGAATCCCATCCTTTGACCGGTACCGGGACGCCCCATTCCATATCCCTGGTGATCGCCCTGTCGTAGAGTCCGTCTTTCAGCCAATTCATAGTGAACGAACGTACGTTGGATCTCCACCATTTCTTCCCGTCAAGATATTCCATCAGCGGTTTGTCGAAAGCACTCAATTTGAGGAAATAGTGCTCGGTCTGTCTGACCTCCGGTTCGTTACCGCAGTGTATGCAATGGGCGTTCTTGAGATCGCCGGCCTCGAACGTCTTTCCGCAGGTGTCGCATTGATCGCCGCGTACGTTCTCCGCTCCGCATTCCGGGCAGATACCTTCGACATATCTGTCGGGAAGGAACTTGTTGCATACCGTGCAGTAATACTGGTTGCTCTCCTTCGTGTAAAGATAGCCTTTGCCCAGGAGGTTCATGAAGACATCCTGTACGGTGTCGATGTGATTCTGAGTATGTGTCTTGGTGAAAAGCGAGAAATCTATTTCCATGTCCTCGATCGCTTTCTTGTTTATCTCGTGGAATCTGTTGGCCACTATCTCAGGCGTTGTCCCCTCCTTCTCTGCTGTAACGGTTATAGGTGTCCCGTGCTGGTCGGAGCCGGAGACCATCATTACTTCGTTGCCGAGAAGTTTGTTGTATCTGCTGAAGATATCGGGCGGGAGTATGGAGCCGGCCAAGTGTCCCAGGTGGATCGCACCGTTGGCGTACGGCCACGCAACGCATATTAGAATCTTTGACATGGTAATTGTGGATTGTACGTCCATTATTTTAATCATGGCACTGCTGCGGTTGATCGCCCAAGTACGAATGCCGGAATGGCCGCGAATTGATTTATATGCGGAGCCGATGGAGTGCACAGGTGTTATCATTCTGGAAGAGTATGCGATCGTGTTCGCCGTCATAGCGTTGCTTCTCGGTATCGCTCTCGTGTACGTATTCAGAAAGATCGTCGATCTAAAATTCCCGGCGCTGCTCTATGTATTCGTCATTCTGCTGCTCGTCGAGATAATGGTCGTGGCGGCGGCGATATTGTGTCTGATCAAGATCGTCGGCATCGTATGACGCTTCCGCTGTCGGCAAAAATCGGACAATGCTTATATCGGACCGATTTATAAACCAAGACATGCGAATAGCTGCGGTCCTACACGATAGATGTCAAAACAAGAAATGCAACCAGGAATGCATCAAATTCTGTCCGCTCATGAGAACGGGCGTCGATTGCATATCTCTCGGTGAGAGGGGGAAGCCCGTCATTTCGGAGACATTGTGTGCCGGCTGCGGTATATGCGTCAATAAATGTCAGTTCGACGCGATAAAGATCATCGGCCTCGCGGATGAACTCAAATCAGAAATGGTACACCAGTACGGCGAGAACTCATTCCGCTTGTACAGGCTTCCGACACCCAAGAAAGGGATAGTCACCGGTATCCTCGGACCGAACGGTATCGGTAAATCCACGGCGATCAAGATGCTGTCTGGGATAGAGATACCCAATCTCGGCAATTACGAGAATCCGCCGTCGAAGGAGGAGGTCCTTCAGCATTTCGCAGGCACAGAGCTCTGTGATTTCCTTACCGCGGTTTACAGCGGGAAGGTAAGGACCGCGATAAAGCCCCAGTATGTGGATAAACTTCCGCAGCAGGTCAAAGGCGTTGTCAGAGATCTTCTCGGCAAGGTCGAAGGAAGGATAACATTGGACGAGGCCGTGGAGGAATTCGATCTCTCCGAGGTGTTGGACAGGGATATATCCAAACTTTCGGGAGGAGAGCTCCAGCGTGTCGCGATCGCGGCAACGGTCATGAAGGATGCCGACGTTTACTTCTTCGATGAGCCGTCATCATACCTCGATATATACCAGAGGCTAAGAGTGGCCAGACAGATCAAGAAGCTCAGCGAAGGCAGACAGGTCGTTGTCATAGAGCACGACCTTGCCATATTAGATTTCCTGGCGGACAACGTGAACGTCGTTTACGGTTCCGAAGGAGCATACGGTGTGTTCACGCAGGCACGTCAGGTCAGAACGGCAATCAATGTGTACCTCGACGGTTACCTCCCCGAGGAGAACATCAGATTCCGCGACAGGCCGATCGAATTCTTTGCCACGCCGCCGAGAGGCGAATGGAAGACCGCCAATCTCGTCGAGTTCAGCGAGATAACGAAGGACTTCGGTGAATTCAAGCTCACTGTTGAACCCGGAGCGATAAAGATCGGCGAGAGCGTCGGAGTTGTCGGTCCGAATGCCACAGGAAAGACAACATTCGTCAAGATACTTTCCGGCGAGCTGAAAGCCGATTCCGGCGGCCTAGATACCAAACTCGAGGTATCCTACAAACCGCAGTACATATCACCGGAATTCGACGGGACAGTCAAGGACTACCTTTATTCGGAGGCATACGACGTCGTAGAGACCGGATTCTTCCAGAGCGAGGTCATCGAACCTCTGGGCATCAAGCATCTCATGGAGAAGATGGTGAAGAACCTCTCCGGAGGAGAGCTTCAGCGTGTCGCGATCACAGTTTGCCTTGCGAAAGAGGCCGATATCTACCTTATCGACGAACCGTCCGCGTACCTGGATTCCAATCAGAGGATGAATGCGGCGAAGACGATACGCAGGATGATGGAGAAATCCGGAAAGAGCGGAATGATCATCGACCACGACATCTACTTCCTGGACATGGTCTCAGATTCAATGATGGTCTTCGGAGGGAATCCCGGACATCACGGTATCGGGGAGGGTCCTTACGACATGAGGGAAGGGATGAACAGATTCCTCAAGGCCGTCGACATAACGTTCAGGAGAGATGCCGAGTCCCACAGACCGAGGATCAACAAACCCGACTCCAGACTTGACAGGGAACAGAAGTCCAAAGGTGAGTACTACTACGCGGATCCTTCGGCCAGCGGAAAGAAGCACTGAGACTCAGATCGTCAGGGATGGGTTCAGGGCCATTATGACCACATAGGCCACATATATCGCTACCAGCAGAGCCCCCATCGGCCTGGAGATATTGTTCTTCAGACGGACCATCGCGTACATCAGGACAGTCATAAGTATCATCACGGGTATGTGGAACATCATCATCGATTGTGTTATGGGGACGTTCGTTACGAGTGCTCCGATACCCAACGCGAAGAACGAGTTGAACACGATGCTCCCGACTATGTTGCTGACCGCGAGGTCGTTCTCGCCGCGATATGATGCTACAAGACATATGCACAGTTCCGGAAGAGACGTTCCAACGGCTACGACAAGGAGGCCGATCAGAAGATCTGATACCCCTATTATCTTGGCGAGGTCCGTGGCTCCGCTGATGAAGAATTTTGCACCGAAATAAAGGACAACGAGACCTACGACGATCATTATGCAGGAGAATACGAGATTACTGCTCTTGCCGTCATCTTTCTCCTCCTCACCGGTATCGTATGCCGCCTGACCTTCCTTGTCATCCTTCTTGAAAATGTAGACCAGGTAGACAAAAATGAAGAGAGCGGCGACCAGTATAACACCGTCTATGAATCCGATGTATCCGAACAACGCCATGAATGCGACGATGAGGACCGAAACGATCATCGATATCATTTCGAACTTTATGGTAGAATATTTGGCGGCCAGCGGACTTATCAGAGCGGCAAGACCTATTGCGAGACCAACGTTAGCGATGTTGCTACCGACGATGTTGCCTATGATTATGTCCGGTGTAGATGAACTCACAAGGGATGTGACGCATTCTGGTGCAGAGGATCCGAAAGCAACTACTGTCAGCCCTACAACGAACGGCGTGACACCTAGACGGAAAGCGAGTCTCTTAGCCCCGTCTACCATCCACTCCGAGCCAAAGTATAGCATTATTATGCCTACAGGTATCCCCAGCAGAATCCAGTCCATCCTCACTGCGTAACATCGCTTAACTTATAGTCTTTGCTTCGCACGGATGCATGAAACAGATAAATACGGTATTGTCATACTTTGTGTATGCGATCGAAAGTGGACACCCACGTCCACACCTACTATTCTGGGGTTTCTAATTACAGGGCACTGCGTTTTCCCGAATCGGTGACCAAACCGGAACAGCAGGTGGAATGCGCCAGAAGGAACGGTATGAACGTTCTCTGCATCACAGACCACGATGTCGTCAAAGGTGCATTCGTCGCTCAGAATTATGCGAAGAGGTACGACGACATCGAAGTCGTCGTCGGCGAGGAAGTATCTACGGCCGATGGCGAGGTCATCGGTCTGTGGCTCAACGAAAGGGTCCCGGACGGCATATCGATCGAAGAGACCCTCGACATAATCCATGGCCAGGGTGGCGTCGCTGTAGCTCCGCATCCCTTCAGTTTCTATGTGTCGTGCCTGCATGACAGGATCTACGATCTAGACCTCGAAGGCATAGAGGTCATTAACGGCGGCCATCCGGATGCGTATACAAATACGATGGCACAGACCGTTTTCAAGAACAATCCGGGAAAATGGGCAGCCACATCCGGTAGTGATGCCCATTCCACATACACTACAGGCTTTAATTGGACAGAGTTCGAAGGATCCGGTCAGGAGGATTTCAGAAAGGCCATACTCAATAAGAAGACGATACCGTGCGGTGTCCCTTCATCAGTATTCAGCCAGGTGCAGTGGAGCATGGAGGTCGTCATGGGTGGTCAGGGGCTATTGTATAAGGCTCTGCTTAGATTGCTCAAACCGGATCCGGAGAATCCGCTCATCACCAAGATGCTTTCTATCAACGACGGAAAGAAGATCGGAGGGATCATCGGCGGATTTATCTACGTCATACCGCCGATACCTTTCATCGCCGCTCTTCTGAGCACGAGCTGGCTTGGCAGAAAGGCCTATGCCATGCTGGATGATGTGGAATACAAGTTGGAAGTGGAAAAATCGCAGTCGAAGCCGAAACCGTCAAAATACGCGTCTCAATCCCGGTCGAAAAAACAGAAACACTGATCGAATCTGTCTTCGACTCCATTCTTTCAAATTACCCGAATGGAATGAGACACATAAGCACGATAGACTCATCTGGCACATGGATTCCGATAGATGGGTCGAATCCTTTTTTGGGGACAGTCGGAAAGATCGAAGTTACAAAAGAATGCATCGTTAGTTTCACGGTAAAGGGGTGCGACATCGACAGAGCACTGAAGGTCATACTCGATGTCCACCCATATGAAGAGCCGTGCATAGACATAATGCCGATGCTGGATTGGAAGAAGTTTGTTTAACGGTCTTCGCCTACTGGCCTGTATGTGTAGACGCTGTCGAATGATTTTTGGAGACGGCGGATCTTGAGGCTCTGCTTCCTGTATTCCAGATCGTCATCGGTGAGAATGCCCATTTCGTTGTACTTATCCAGCATCTCGTTCGCAAGATCGTATTCGGATTCGACTCCAACGAGTATGTCGATGTATCTGTTCCTGAAATTCAGGTTATTCGGTATTTTCCCATTATTCTCTTCGATAAGTATGGTAGCTATCGACGGGTACAGCGACAGATTGGACTCGCATATCGCTTTAGCATCATCATACTTGGATTCGCCAATCAGCGAATCTATCATGCATTCGTTGATCTTGAACCTCTGGTAGTCGTCGATCTTAGAATCGGATGCATACTGGCACATTAGTGTCGCGAAACCATAGTTCTCATCGATCAGTGCAGCATCGATGATACTTTTGTAAAATAAGAATTCGGAGGACGTGTTTGCATTGGCCAAATATCTTTCGAGAATGACCTTGTTGGGTTCTTCCAACTTATCGTACCATTTCTCGAGTTTTACGGCTTTGACTTCTGCAGGTACATTTTTTTTCTTGAAGAACATCAGGACTGCAATGCGTAACCGCGATAATAACGTATCGCCGAAGCTGATTTTAGTAAAAACCGACGGTATGAAAAAGAGATTACGGGTAAAGTGTTTCAATCAGATTTCTTCGCATCCCTTAGGCGCATGGATAGTACGAAGGCTATGAGCATCATGATCGTTCCCGCGAAGAATGCCGGTTTGAAACCGGACATCAGATTGGTTCCGATTATGCTCATTGAGAATATTGCACTCAATATAGCCACACCTATCGATGCACCGCCTTCTCTGAATGTATTGATAACGCCGGAGGCCTGTCCGTTCTCTTCAGGCAGTGTGTGCGTATAGCACAAGTTCGTGGATCCCATGACGGCCATGCCGGCCCCCATGCCTAGAACGAACAGCGAAGAAATTAGGAGCAAATATGTGACAATCGATTCGTCGGATGGGTAGAACATCATGATCAGGAAACCTATGCCGGCCACAATGCACCCGAGGGTTATCGATACGTTGTTCATACCCTTGTCCTTGGTGATCTTTGCTACTACGCTTCCGGCAGCCAGCATGCCAACGGACATCGTGATCAAGATGATCCCGAGTTTGAGAGTGGAGAATCCGAGCTGAAGCTGCATGTAGTATGGCAGAAGCATACAAGAACCCGCTATCCCAGCGAACAGTATCATGCTGACAACATTAGCTCCGACGACATCCTTCACGTTCATCAATCTCATCGGTATTATCGGATCTGCACATTTCTGCTCCCAGCGTAAAAGCAGACCTGCAGAGATGGCCGCGATGAATATGAGTGCGATGCCCGTGGTCGACATCCACCCGATGTTCGATCCCTTTTCGAAGTAGTAGATTATCGAAACGAGCATTATGAAAAGTAACAATGCCCCTATATAGTCCACCTTCTTCTTCTCACTGGAAATAGTGATCTTACCTATGGCCTTCATCGCCATGATTATACAAATGATTCCAATTGGCACGTTTATGAAGAATATCAGCGACCAGTGGAATTGTGTCAGTATCCCTCCGAGAGCTGGTCCGCACGCGGTTCCTGCCGAAGCGGCGATCGTAGTGAATGAAACACCGGTAGCAGAATAATCCTTCGGGAGATAAGAAGCGATTATGGCCAGTCCCATTGCGGTGACCATTCCTGCCCCGATACCCTGTATCCCTATGAGGATTATTATCCAGTTGAGTGTGATTCCAGGAAGATATCCGGCAAGCCCTATAATCAACGATGTTACGGTAAAAATCACGGTCCCCAGAATGAAAATATTCTTGTAACCGATATTCGTCCCTAGTTTTGCCCATAGCAAAAGGAACGAACAGAGCGTAATCGTGTACGCTAATAGTATCCATGACACATCGGCCGTGGTGCCGCCGGTGGCGAACTCACCTGCAAGAGTGGGCAGAGCGACAGACACTATCGTAGTATCCAGTGCTGTCATGAACGTTCCCAGAACAATGCAGATCAATATGGTCTTCTCTTTTTGATTCAGACCGTTCAGCTTTGACTCGTTTCCGGCTACGGCTTAATAAACGACATTTTGATGTTAATAAACCACACCACAGGTATCAAAAATGAAATGCCCGAGTGGCACACATGACAGGACAGAAATGACCGACGGAGATTTGCAGACCGACGCCGACCGGGGTGTATTCATGCGCTTTTATGAGCATTCTCGGAAACCACAGAATCAGCATTGCAGATGCTCTCAACCGTCCAGTCGCGTATCCTGACGAACTGGTGTTCACGGCAACCGCATTCGCGCTTGCAGCAACTGCAGAAATTCCCGTCGCAAGGGTCGCCCATCAGTGTAAGGTCGACCGCTTCGCCGTAGATCTCTTTCACGGAGTGCAGCACTTCGCTTATCTCGTTGCTCTGGCGTTCTATGGTCATATCACGCGGCAGAACGACATGCATCTGGATATTGAGCGTTGTCCCGTTCTTTATTATTCTGAGGTTATGGATATCTATCCAATCCTCGTGTCTGTGCTCTTTCAGAGTATCTACGACATTGTTAACTATCTCGTTATCGGCCTTGTCCATAACTGTGTCCATAGATTCTTTGATGACCTTGGCACCGGTTATCGTGATTATCACACCGAACAGAGCCGCGATGGTCCCGTCCAGCCAATATGCCTGATATCCGAGGTTCTCAAGGCCGATCATCAGGAGCAGTCCGACAATTATCCCGATGGATGAGTATGTATCCGAGCAAAGATGTTTGCCGCTGGCGACAAGAGCCGCCGAGCGGTTCTTCTTGCCTTTCCTTATGGCCACACGCCCCGTTGCATAGTTCACGATCGCCGCAACGGCGACAAGGATAAGACCTACATCGAGCTGCTCGACACCGGTCGGTGAGATGATCCTGTTGATCGCTTCAAAGATAATTATCGCTCCTGCGGAGCAGATCATACCGCCTTCGATGGTCGATGATATGATCTCTACCCTTCCGTGCCCGAAAGGATGGCCGGCATCTCTCGGCTTTGCGGAAAGATACAATGCATAGAGGCCGATGCATGCAGCAACGACATTCACAATGCTCTCCAGGGCATCGGTGAATATCGATACCGATTGAGTTATGGCCCAGGCCACGAACTTCATGAGCATCAGCGAAACGCCGACAATGAGGACTATCTTCTGAAAATTGAAGTCCTCCTTGGATGGTAGTTCGCCGATGACGGTCTCAGACATGAGAACACACAAACGATTACCGCTATAAGGGATTTTTCTAGGACATCAATCCTGCTCGGGCCCTCTGAACCAAGATACTACGGCACCCATGGCACAGAAGCAGATGTTGATCACCCACGAGATATGCATCACGGTGACGAAATCATCGTATGTGTCCGGGGATATTACATCTGCACTCCCCATTACGACCGAGATGACGCACATGGCAATACCAAGAGAGAGCATCATCCCCGACTGTCTCATAGTTGATAGCATTGCAGACGCTTCGTTATAATGAACCGGTTTGACGCACGACATAACGGCATTCGTGTTTGGGGCCGAGAACAGCGAGAAACCCGTGCCTATAACGACCATCGCTACGCAGATTATGACATAATTGATCTCTGTTCCCGCGAACAAGAGTATACCAAGTCCGACGCCGGTGATTATCATTCCCGCGGTCGGGAGTATACGCATATCCAATGTATCCGACAGTCTTCCGGCGTAAGGCGTGAGAACGGTCTGTATGAGCGGCTGTATCAGAAGTATAAGACTCGCATTTGTTGCGGAAAGATGACCCAGATTCTGAAGATATAGGCTCAGGAAGAATGCAACAGAATATGAAGCAGCGTAATTCATGAGAACTGCAAATATCGATCTGGAAAATCTCGTGTTTCTGAACAGTTTTACATTGAGTATGGGGTTATCGCGTCTCTTCTCAAGGTAATAGAATGATATGAGCAATACCACGCCAATGACCATTGAAACTATTGCCCAGGTCTTTGGCAGATTGATAAGACCCAGCATTACAAAGAGTATCGATACTGCATATACCACTGCACTGAGATGATCGAATTTTCCGCCCTCGTCCGTCTTGAAGTCAAGATCGACCCTGGATATGCACAGCAATGCGACGATAGTGAACGGAACGATGGCAAAGAATATGCTTCTCCATCCGAATGCATCAGTAAGAAGGCCACCGACGATAGGGCCGAGCGATGCACCGAGATACACGCATGCCGTGTTGATCCCCAATGCCCATCCACGCTCGTGGCTCTTGAACACATCCGAGATCATCGATACGCCGGAACACGATATGAAGGCGGCTCCGACACCCATTATGACTCTGGTCAGGCACAATATCGCAAAGGTCGGTGCCATCGACGAAGCCAGACAGGCCAGCAGGGTGATGACAATGCCGATCATGAATATGCGTTTCTTTCCGTAGATGCTGCATACTCTCGCAGCAGGGACCAGAAAGATGACAGATGCAACGAAGAAAGAGGTGGTTATCCATCCGAGATCATGTGTACCGACACCGAACTCGCTGCCGATGGAGACAAGTGCCAGATTCACCATCGTACCCATAGCCGGGGTGATGAAAATAGCCACACAGGATGCGAGTAACACCAGCATCTTTTGATTCTTGGTATAGATCCTGTCCTCGGTCATCCGATGCACCATTAGAAAGATTCGGGGCATGTGCCCCGATAAAAGATCAATTATCCATGCCTATATGGATGGCCTGCCTGTTCTTGTCGACGAGATCGACCTTCTTCGGGGGTATGCTTTTCAGCAGTCCTTTGTCGAGATTCTCCTCGGAACAGAACTTAGTTTCTTTGAACAGCTTTCCAACAAGGATCATGTTCGCAGAGCCTTTCAATCCGGCATCCTCAGCAAGTTTGGATGCGGGGATATAGATGGTCTTCACGTCCTTCCTCGAGACCTTCTTGTCCACAAGGGTGCTGTCCAACAGGATCAGTCCGCCGGGAACGACCTCTTTCTCGAATTTTTCGAGCGAAGGAAGATTCATTACCACGAGAATGTCAGGATTGACGACAAGCGGTGAACCTATAGGCTCGTCCGAGATGCAGACGCTGCAGTTCGCAGTACCTCCACGCATCTCAGGCCCATAGGATGGGAGCCAGGAGATCTCTTTGCCATCCATCAGTCCGGCGTATGCCATGACCTTTCCGGAGAACAGGATCCCCTGCCCGCCGAATCCGGCAAGAAGAACATTCATTCCGCTCAATTCTTTCCCTCCTTGATGTCCTTATAGACGCCGAGCGGGTAGTATGGGAGCATGTTGTCCTCGAGCCACTTGAAGGAATCCTTCGGAGAGAGGCCCCAGTTCGTCGGACATGTGGATACTACCTCGACAATCGTGTAGCCGAGACCCTCGAGCTGGTATTCGAACGCTTTCTTAATCGCTTTCTTGGCATTGTTCACGTTCTTGACCGTGTCGACAGTCACACGCTGGGCGAGTGCGACACCGTCGAGCGATGAAAGAAGCTCGCATACGCGGATCGGGTATCCTGCGACCTTCACATCCCTTCCATAAGGTGTGGTCTGCGTGACCTGTCCCGGAAGTGTGGTCGGGGCCATCTGACCGCCGGTCATTCCGTATATTGCATTGTTGATGAATATCGCAGTGATCTTCTCGCCGCGTGCCGCTGCATGGACGGTCTCTCCGGTCCCGATGGCAGCAAGGTCGCCGTCACCCTGATAGGTGAAGACCGCGTCCTCGGGTCTTGCCCTCTTTATCCCTGTTGCGACAGCAGGTGCGCGTCCATGGGGTGCCTGGACCATATCGCAGTTGAAATAATCGTATGCGAAGACGGAACATCCGACGGATGCGACTCCGACGGTCTTTCCCTCGATACCGAGTTCATCGATGACCTCGGCCACGAGCCTGTGCACTATGCCGTGCGTGCATCCGGGGCAGTAGTGGAACGGCTTGTCCGTGAGTGCGTGCGGCTTTTCGAATGTAACTGTCATCAGTAAGCACCTCCGTTGAGCTTCTTAATGCATTCAAGTATCTCGTTTGGCGTCGGTATAACGCCTCCGGTGCGTCCGTAGAACTGAACGGGTCTTTCCCCGTTGACCGCGAGACGGACATCATCGACCATCTGGCCCATGCTCATCTCTACCGAAAGGAACACCTTTGCCTTCGGAATGGCCTTCCTTATGATCTTGTCTGGATAAGGCCAGAGGGTTATAGGTCTTATGAGTCCGACCTTGATGCCTTCTTTGCGTGCTTTATCGACAGCCGAACGCGATACACGAGAGGATGCTCCGTAGGCGACGATGACTATCTCTGCGTCATCCATCTTGTACTCCTCGGCGCGCTGTTCGGTCTCTTTTATTTCATCGTATTTCTTGAATCTCTCGCGGACTATGGACTCGAGCACATGCGGTTCAATATAGAGCGAATTGATCACGTTGTGCTCTCTCTTGTTCTGATGTCCGCATGCCGCCCACGGCTTCTCGGGGAGCTTCTTCTCTCCGGAATCGGGGAGGACGACAGGCTCCATCATCTGACCGAGCATACCATCGGAAAGGACCATGGTCGGCATCCTGTATTTGTCTCCGAGATCGAATGCCTTCGACACAAGATCGACCATCTCCTGGACGGTCGAAGGGGCCAGGACAATCATGTGAAAGTCGCCGTGACCGCTGGACCTTGTGGCCTGCCAATAATCTGCCTGAGAGGGCTGTATGCCCCCGAGACCGGGACCTCCGCGCTGGACATTGATTATCAGGGCAGGAAGATCCGAACCCGCAATGTATGATATTCCCTCGGACATGAGGCTGACACCGGGGGATGACGTTGACGTCATAACCCTTGCACCGGCAGCCGATGCCCCAAGGACCATATTGATCGAAGCTACCTCGGATTCTCCCTGAAGATATGTCCCTCCGACCTTCGGAAGGCGCTTTGACATGTATGCCGCGACCTCTGTCTGAGGTGTTATCGGGTATCCGAAGAACAGTTTGCAACCGGCAGCGATGGCGGCTTCGGCGAGGGCTTCGTTGCCTTTCATCAGTACTTTCTCGCTCATGCTCACACCTCCACGGTAATGGCTACGTCAGGGCACATTGTGGCACATGACTTGCAACCCGTGCATTTGTCGGGCTCCATCAGCTTTGCCGGATGGTAGCCTTTGCTGTTGATCCTCTGCCTGTCCAATGCAATGATATGTTTGGGACATGCGTTGACACACATCTCGCAACCCTTGCAGATATTCTCGTTTACCGTTATCTTTGGCATCTGCTTCCCTATTCCTTTTCCCAAGGCGTTCTTACGTAAACGTCTAGCGGGTAAAGGTCCGATATGTTATTTAAGGAATGGGAGAGGGGACGCGGTGCGGTGGTATATGCGATTTCAAGGCCCAACAGTTTAGCTGTCCGATCTGCGTAATCCAGCGAGTCCGTGATAGTTTCAGCGGTCGTCAGCTGTTTAAGATGCGAGTTATTCACTATCGCGGTGGCCCTGAGGCGGCATGTCCTTTCTATTTCCCTGAGGATCTCCGCTGTCTCTTCCGGGGTCGTGGTCTGAGAGCGATACCTGTTTATGACATACAGCATGTCATAATCGCGATTCGAGATAGTTCCGCTGTATTGCCCGAGGGCAGTAGACCCAGCATCGTCGCCGCCGACATCGACTATTATGTATCCGTCATCATCGAAGAGCGAGCCGATGGAAGCGGGAAGAGAGGGGGTGTCGAGATTCGTATTGGCATATGTTGGGCCGACAACATCTACGCCGTTCTCAGACAGTATATCAGCATAGTCGGATGACCTGAAGTAGGGGTTCACGACATCCATATCTATCAGGGTGACCTTGTTCCCGAGCCTGGAACATTCCACGGCAAGGTTGATCGACAGATTGGTCTTTCCGCAACCATAGTGACCGCAGATTATGGTCAGTTTCTTCCTCAGGTGCATTCCTTTCACGTCCGCATCATGGGGGGCACTTGTAATTAATATTGTCGCGCCCCGCCCGCGCCGTATACGCGCAGACAGTTACGTATTTATTAAATGGAGGAAATGAGGGGCCGACTACCATGGATCAAATAGCGAAGATAGCCGAGCGCATCTCAGCGATGCGCGATCTGTGCGGATTTACGACCGAAGATATGGCAAAAGCGACTGACGTAACCGTAGAGGAGTACGTATCGTTCGAGTCCGGCGAAAAAGACTTCCCGTTCACATTCCTGTACAAATGTGCTGAGAAATTCGGTATTGACATGGTAGAGCTTATTACCGGAGAGAACCCGCACCTTACGGAATTCACAATAGTCCACGACGGAAAAGGACTCCCGATAAAGAGACGTGCGGGGTTCGAGTATTATCACCTCGCATCGCATTTCAAGAACAAGCTGTCGGAACCGTTCCTCGTCAAGGCCCCGTATAAGGCAGAGGATCAGAACAAGCCCGTGCCCACATCGATGCATGAGGGACAGGAGTTCGACTACGTCATAAGCGGCAGCCTGAAGTTCTTCCACGATGGGCATATAGAGAACCTCATAGCCGGCGATTCCGTCTACTACAACTCGGGAAAGCCCCATGGCATGATAGCCACCAGCAAGGGCGGTTGCACGTTCCTCGCGATAGTCATGAAAGAAGAGGGTCAAAGATGAGGAACATCAACCTCAGGTATGTCGATGAGACATACGACAAGGACGGTCTCCTCGAGACCTACAGTGTCCACTATCCTGACAATTTCAATTTCGGATACGACATAGTCGACGACATTGCGATCAATGATCCGAACAGACGCGCACTGGTCTGGTGCGATGACTGCGGACATGAAAAGACGTTCACGTTCGCCGACATAAAACGCCTTTCGGACAAGACAGCGAACTATCTCACATCACACGGTATCAGAAAAGGCGATATGGTTCTCGTCGTCCTCAAGCACAACTACCAGTACTGGTATGTGTACACGGCATTGCACAAGATGGGCGCGGTCATCATACCCGCGACGTTCATGCTCACCAAGCATGACATCGAGTACCGTATAAATTCCGCATCCGTGAAAGGTGTCATATGCACATCTGATGCTCCTGTCTGGCAGGAATTCGACAAGGCCGAGAACATACCTACGCTTAAGTTCAAAGCGATAACCAACGTCGAATACAACGGCGAGAAAGAAGGATGGGATGACTTCGACAAAGGTGTCGAAGCCGCTTCGGACGATTGGAAGCGCGTTCAGACCCATGTCAAGGACATGATGCTGATCTATTTCACATCCGGAACGTCCGGCAATCCCAAGATGGCCATCCATGACTTCTCATACCCGATAGGCCACATACTCACGGCCAAACATTGGCATTGCGTCGTACCAGATGGGTTGCATTTTACCGTTGCCGAGACCGGGTGGGCCAAGGCCGCCTGGGGGAAGATGTACGGTGCCTGGTTCATGGAAGCGGGCATATTCGTCTACGAGCACAAGAAATTCGATCCGAAGACGATACTCGACCTCATAGAGAAGTACAAGATCACCACGTTCTGCTGTCCTCCTACGATGTTCAGACTCTACATCAATGCCGGACTCGAGGGGCATGATCTTTCATCCCTAACGCATACCAACATCGCAGGGGAGGCGCTGAACTCAGATACATTCGACAAGTGGTATCAGGCGACCGGTCTCAAGCTTATGGAGGGCTTCGGACAGACCGAGACGACGGTCATCGTCGCAAATCTCAGGGGCATGACACCCAAGCCCGGTTCCATGGGGAAACCGTCGCCGCAGTATCATGTCGACATCGTCGATGAGGACGGGAGGAGCTGCCCGCCAGGGGTCAACGGAGAGATCGTCGTCGGAATAGATCCGCACCCGGCGGGAATATTCGACGGTTATTACCGCGACAGGGTCAAGACCAGGCAGACGCAGTTCGGCGGATTCCATCACACAGGGGATGTCGCATGGAAGGACGAGGAAGGCTACTACTGGTACGTCGGACGTAACGATGATATCATCAAATCGTCCGGATACAGGATCAGCCCGTTCGAGATCGAGAGTGTGCTCATGAAGCATCCGTCAGTCCTGGAATGTGCCGTCACAAGCATACCGGATCCGGTCCGCGGACAGATCGTCAAAGCGACCATTGTGCTCAGAGAGTCTTTCGAACCTTCCGACGATCTTAAGAAAGAACTTCAGAACTACGTCAAGCACGAGACGGCTCCGTACAAGTATCCGAGAGCAGTCGATTTCGTCAAGGAACTTCCAAAATCCGTCAGCGGCAAGGTCAAACGTGTGGCCATACGCAACGAGGACAAGAAGAGGTATCAGGAAGCGAACCCGGGGGATGACGAATGAGGAACATAAATCTCAGGTACGTCGAAGAGACATACGACGAGCACGGCGTGCTTGTCGGATTCAAACTGAAATATCCCGACAATTACAATTTCGGATACGATATAGTCGACGACATAGCTGTCAACGACCCGGAAAGAAAGGCCATGATATGGTGCAATCCTGCCGGCGAAGAGCACACTTTTACTTTCGCCGATATCAAACGCCTCTCCGACAAGACTGCCAATTACTTCCTCTCTCTTGGGATCAAGAAAGGCGATATGGTCATGGTTATACTGAAACGCCATTACCAGTTCTGGTATGTCTCCGTGGCATTGCATAAGATCGGCGCCATAATGGTGCCCGCCACATTCATGCTCACCAAGGGCGACATAGAGTACCGCGTCAGGTCCGCGTCCATCAAAGCGGTCATATGCACGCCCGAGAACGGCGTAACAGACGCAGTCGACAGTGCAGAGGACATACCGTCACTCGAGATCAAGATGGTCGTCAACCAGCCCAAGAGCGGTTGGCATCAATTCGATGAAGGAATGGAGAAAGCTTCCGATCATCTCGAGAGGATCGACACGAAATGCACGGAACCGTTCCTTATGTATTTCTCGTCCGGAACATCCGGGTATCCGAAGATGGTCCTCCATGATCATCTTTATTCCTTGGGCCATCTGCTCACTGCGAAGCACTGGCAGTGCGTCGAACCAGATGGGCTCCACCTCACAATAGCCGATACAGGCTGGGGGAAGGCAGTTTGGGGAAAACTGTACGGACAGTGGATCATGGAGTCCTGCGTGTTCGTGTATGATTATGAGAAATTCGTTCCGTCCGAGATGATGGACATCATCAGCAAGTACAAAGTCACCACGCTCTGCTGCCCGCCCACGATGTTCAGATTCTTCATAAACGACGGACTGAAGGGCCACGATCTCTCTTCGCTGAAGCATTGCTGTATAGCGGGAGAGGCTCTGAACCCGGATGTGTTCTACAATTGGCAGAAGGCAACAGGTCTGATGCTTATGGAAGGGTTCGGACAAACCGAGACATCGCTCACCATATGCAACAGCAGGAACATGGTTCCGAAGCCCGGTTCCATGGGAAAACCGTCCCCGCAGTACAAGGTGAAGATAGTCGACGAGGACGGCGAGACATGTCCCCCCGGACAGAGCGGCGAAGTGGTCCTCGGCTACGATCCGAAGCCGCCTGGCCTCATGGTGGAATATTACCGCAACCCGGAGAAGACGAAGGCTGCGATACATGACGGTTGGTTCCATACAGGCGATGTTGCTTGGATGGATGAGGATGGATACTATTGGTTCGTAGGCCGCATAGACGATGTGATAAAATCATCAGGCTATAAGATCAGCCCGTTCGAGATCGAGAGCGTCCTTGTGACCCACGAGGCCGTTCTTGAATGCGCGGTTACCGGCGTCCCCGACCCTATACGCGGACAGATCGTCAAAGCGACCGTTGTTCTCAAGCCCGGATTCGAATCGAGCGAAGAGATGAAAAAGACCCTTCAGAACTACGTCAAGCACGAGACGGCACCGTACAAGTATCCTAGAGCACTCGAATTCGTAGATGCCCTTCCGAAGACGGTAAATGGAAAGATCATGCGCTCGGCGATAAGAGGTGGAAAGAAATGACAGTCAAATCACAGACGCGCACATTTGCGACGAAGATGCCCGACAAACCCGGGGCATTCATGCTCGCATGCAAGATAATAATGGAGAACGGCGGCAATATTGTCCGTGTCAGTTTCAACAAGGGCCTGAATCTCTTCATCGAGGTCTCGGGCACCGACGAACAGCTGGACAGTATCGACAAGGGCCTCGGGTCGATATCGTATGTGGAAGACGTTCCCCCGGAGCCTAACATACTCGTGATGAGTGTCAGAATAACCGACAAACCCGGTTCACTGTACCCGGTGCTCAAGATCATCGACAAGTACGACGTGAACATCGATTATCTGAACTCCAATTCGGAGAACAAAGGGTATCAGGACTTCAACATAGGTATGACGGTCGATAATCCGGAGATCTCGAAGAAGATACTCGATGAGGTCGCCGAGATCTATCCGCTCGACGTACCGGACTACAGGGGTCACAACAGATCCCTGGACAACACCGTCTCGTACATCCGTCTTGCTAACAGCATCCAGAGGCTCTTCAGTCTCGGTGACGACAAGGTAATGGAATTCATATCCGAATCATCCAAGGTGTCTGAAATACTCGAGAAGAGACATCAGGACCCTAAGGACGTCTTCGAGAGTGTCAAGCAGCTTGCGAACTACATCGCATTCCACAGAGACCTCAACTTCATACCGAAGATATCGCAGATCGAGATCACTCCGGAGACGACGCTGCATGTCATTGAGCCGCCGTGCGGGAGCAACACCTATGTGTTGAGGAACAACGACGATCTCCTCTTCATAGATACGGGTCTCGGAATATACTCGGACGAGATGATCACTGAGCTCAGGGAGATGTTCCCCTGCTTCTTCAGTATGAGGAAGAAGATCCTCGTTACGCATGCAGACGTCGACCACTGCGGACTCCTCTCCGTCATAGAGAATGCAGAGATTATTATGACGAAGAAGACGAAAGAGCTTCTCGGAGAGGTCATGATATCGGTTTCTGATGACGGCGTCGATGCAAATCCGTTCAGCGTATGCTACGAGCACCTCAGCAGGATCATAAGCGACTACACACCGCCCACCGGCGGCAACATAAAGGTCATAGGGAAACACTCTCCTGACGAAAAGGAGGGTCTGGAACTCATCGACAGGATAAAGTTCGGGGATCTCGACCTCGAGGTCTATGAAGGCTGCGGCGGCCATCTCCGCGGAGAGACGATACTCTTCTGCAGAGAGCCGAAGCTCCTGTTCACCGGCGATATCTATGTGAACGCGAAACAGCTCACACCCGAGAGAGCGGACTTCGACAGTGTCGCTCCGTTCCTGCTCACAAACGTCGATGCTGACCCGAAGAAACTGAAGATAGTCCGTTCGAAAATAGGAAAGATCATGGACGACGCAGGTAGATCAGGAATGATCGTCTGCGGCGGCCATGGTGCGATCAAAGTCCTTTGATCATTCCATCTTGAAAGAGACATCACGCTTAAGGCCGAGGTCCCCGGCGACCTCGGCCGCCTTTATTATCGCACACGGCACAGGACATGCAGAGTGCACGACATATTTTCCGTAATCCTTGTAGACGACATTATCCGAAATCGGCGTCACGATCGCGTCGAACACCGGTATCTCTTTGAGATTCTTTCCGAGCTCCCTGATCGCCGGACATTCGCTCTTGATCTTGTATTTGATATTCCCTTCATCATCAGATGAGGCAATTACAACTGTTTTGAATCTGCATACGCCCGCGTCAACCGTTATCGTTACGTCGCTCATTTCTAAATCACCAGCATTTGCTGCAGACGCAGATGTGTTAACAATGTTTATTATGGTTCCTATATCGATTCGCGGTTAATTTCTGAAATTAGTCCCGATATGGCAGGTACAGACGGCAGCCGAGATATCACTGGATAGATGCGGCATCGTATATGTGCGGGTTAATGAGTTTGCCGACAATGGCGTCTCTGAAGAAACGATTGTATTGAGAAAGATCGCCCTTGTCAGCAATGACATCATCAACAGTTCCTTTTATGTGTCCGAGAAGAGCCTTGTAGATCTTGCATGACGAGCCATTCGGGGAACCGATATCCCCATCTGCCATGGCATCGACACTGCATCCGCCCGAACAGTACTTGTAAATCTCGCATCCTTTGCACTTACCGCGTCTTTCAATGGAACCGACCAGTATATTCCTGAAACCTTCCGATTCGAATGCTTCGTCGATCGAATCGATCTCGTTGATATTCCCCATACAGAAAGTCTCTGGACAGGCCTTGCCGCACGGATAAAGGTCCCCGTTTGGATATACGCAAAGCCATTTGGTCAGACACGAAGAATGGGGGCAGTCGGATACATCCGGACCGTCGATCGAATTGACGATATATTGGTAGTATGGAAGGACAGGAATGTTGACATCAGTGTCATGGATCCATTTGTCGAACAGCTCTATACTGTTCTCTATGTATCTGTCGATGTCAAGGTCTAGTTCGTGATTGTCGAGTCCGCCCCCGAGTCTGATGACCGGGTTGAACGACACCGAAGCACCCATAGATTTGAATTTCTCATAGATGGAATCCATATCGTCGACGTTCCCGCCGTGTATTGTTGAGCTGACAAGGAACATATGCTTCTTGCGGACCATATATTCGATCGTCTTGTCGACCTTCGAGGTGTCCATCCCGGGCCTGAGGCCTTTCTCAAAACCGCCTTCATACGAAACGCCGAGATTTACACGATTGCTCTTACAGAACTCTATGAAACGCGGTTTAAGTAATGTGCCATTGGTCTGTATCGTATTACCGCATCTGAGGAGATCGCGGCCGTAATACTTCCGTTCTGAAGATAGGGCCTTCTTGTAGAAACTTTCGGTGGCAAGAAGCGGTTCGCCCCCATGCCATATGAAACGTGTGGCGTCATATCCTTCGCTGACAAGTCTGACGGTCCTCTCAAAAGTATCCTGAGTCATCATCTCCGCCGAACATTCGGACGGACGATGGTAACAATGTCTGCACTCGAGATTACACGCAAGCGTCGGCTTGACTATTATCGAGATGAATTGCTTCAAGCTCACACCGATCGGCGAGGTAAATCGACTACCCTACCGCCATCAGAATGGCCAGTAACAGATCGAACAGCAGGTCCCTTTCTGTGAAACATAAGCGCAGCACACGACTGTCACGGCGACAAGGGCCACCAGTTCAAGCGCGCATTTGGTTCCGCAGCAACTGTAGCAGTACGGACCGTCGGTGTGTGATTTCGATTCCCATGAGTCCTCTCTGCCTGTGGGTGCTTTGTAGTTTACCCTTGAGGCGGTAGGCATCGATTGGGCGTCGTATTCGGCTGTTAGTTCTTTGGTGGATTTCGAATCTGCAGACATTATTTCACCGTTGGTTCGCACGCGGGCGCGTGTAACTAATGGAATCGCGAATGGCTCGGCAGTATATTAAATCTGGCTCCGTTCCGGAACATCTGGGTGGTTGTACGACATATCAACTTTCTTTAAAACGAGCCGACAGTACGCCGCGATGAACAATTAATAAACAGAAAGGGCGTCCCCCATCCGATGTTCGGATACACCGTACCCATCGACAGCATGCTCTCAAGCAGGGACGAGGCCGTTTACAGGAACTACTATTGCGAAACGTGCCACCAGCTCAGAGACGGGTATGGATATCTGTCCACGTTGACCGTCAATTACGAGATGACATTCGCATCGATATTCTTCAATTCCATATTAGACGACGGCATTGCGATGAAAGGGACACCTCCGCAACATTTCTGCGTGGTCAGAGCTAGCGTAGGGGATACTGAGCTCCTGAGACAGCTTGCGGCCTACACAGTACTTGTCGCGAATAACAGCCTGATCGACGACAAGATGGATAACGATTCTTCATTGAAGGCCAATCTGGGTCTGTTGGGATTGAATCGTTCGATCACTAAGGCCAAAGCCGATTATCCGGAATTCTACAATGCGATAATGAATGGATACGATATGCTCAGAGAGGCTGAGAACAAGGGGGAGAACGATCCTTTAGCAATGGGGGAATTGTCGTCAAAGTCGCTTTTGGATGTGCTTTCGATCATTGCGGGTGACAAGTTCGACGATGATACTCGCATGCTTTTCAGCGGCCTCGGGGTGTGGGTGTATATCATGGATGCCGTTGAGGATCTCGACGAGGACGTCTTAGATGGCACATACAATCCGTTCATCGTAGGAAATCCGAAATTCAAGAACAAGGCCGATTACATAAAGGAACATCTCTACGCACTAGGAGAGCTGTTCGGATCTGTCATCGGCAATATACAGAGGTCGTATTCCGCACTGAGACCCAGACTGACAAAGAATCAATCGATACTCGATAACATAATCTACCAGGGGATCCCCGCTTCATCCAAACGCATCCTCCGCGGCGACATGTCCATGAGTCTCAGTATAAAGAACATGGTCACCGGCCGTATGAACAGAGGGGCCCCTCCGGCGGATATTTGATTTCATATATGACCGAGTTATTTACCGTTCATGGAAAACGCGGTATTCGATTGCATTTACAGCAGAAAATCTGTCAGATCGTTCACAGATGAACCCGTATCCCGCGATACGATCGAAAAACTCATCGACGCCGGGACCCATGCCGCTAACGGCGTGAATGCTCAGGCACTCAGATTTGCAGTCGTGACTGACAGGAATAAACTCCGCAGATACTCGGATTCAGGCAAGAGGCTCTTCCTCGAAGCGATGAGAGAGAACGGCCGCCCGGATGAACACCTCGAGATGATGCTGAGCAATCAGAACTTCGATATATTCTATAATGCCCCTGCTGTCATATTCATATTCTCCGAGCCATCAGCGGCGACACCGGTAGAGGACGCATCGCTGGCATCGGCCAATATCATGCTCGGGGCCAATTCCCTCGGACTCGGCACATGCTGGATCGGTTTTGCATCTCAACTTGCTGAAGATCCGGAATTCGTTAAGGAGAACAAAGTCAAAGGCGGTCTGAAGCTCAGATCATCTATCATTGTCGGACATCCGAAGAACAAAGCTCCTCCGACACCGAGAAATCCTCCGGTCATCATAAGCTGGTCGTGATCATATGGATTCCAAGACACTCTATTCATCCATTGCTGTCTCTGCCGCAATATTGATCCTCGGCGGGATTGCGATAACGGTCCTTAAG